>DATCQI010000175.1:0-12235 GCA_036569545.1 Rugosibacter sp.
ACCGATGGTGAAGGTTTGCACTGGCCGCTTTGACTGTGCCTGCATCAAGGCCACCACGGTGGAAGAATCAATGCCGCCGGAAAGGAAAGCTCCCAATGGCACGTCCGCTACCATTTGCCCGCCAACGGCGCGGCGCAGCAGCGTGTCAAGTTCATCAATGGCTGTTGCGTCATCCAGATTGCGGCGTACGCCGGATTGCGCAGCATCGCGTGCGCGCCAGTAAAAAGTCTTGAGTCCGTCTCTGGACGGCGCTGGCGAGACGCCGCGAAGCTTTGAATCCGTTCCTGGAAAGTACCCTTGGGGTGCGGCGACCGGGGCATCTGCAGGCAGGGTTAACCAGCTTCCCGGCGGCAATTTGGCGATGCCGCGGTAAATTGAATATGGTGCCGGCACATAGTTATGGCGCAGATACAGCGCCAGCACGTCGCGATTAATTTCACCGCGAAAAGCCGGATGCGCGCGCAGCGCCTTGAGTTCCGAGCCAAACAGAAACACATTGCCCTGCCAGCCGTAATACAGTGGTTTTTCGCCCATGCGGTCACGCGCCAGCGTGAGTGAGCGAGTTTCACGATCCCACAACGCCAAGGCGAACATGCCCACATATTTTTTTAGCGTCGCCTCGATGCCCCAGACCTCAATAGCGGCGAGCATCGTTTCTGTATCCGAGTGACCGCGCCAGGCCATGCCCGATAACGCCTCACGCAATTCGAGATGGTTGTAAATCTCGCCGTTGAACACGATGACATACCGCCCACCATTTGACGCCATCGGCTGATGCCCGGCGGGGGAAAGGTCGAGAATGGACAAACGCCGGTGCGCCAGTGCGACACCCGCAGCCTCATCTACCCAAACCCCCGCATCATCCGGGCCGCGATGGGTGATGGCGTCGCTCATGCGGCGCACTGTCTCGGCGGCGTTTTCCACCAGGCCGGTGGGCGAGAAAAAACCGGTTAGTCCGCACATGGTTCGGTCACGCTCGAATGAGTTGCACCAGTTCCGAATAAGGCACTAGTGCCGCATCAGCGGTTATGAGCTGCGCTGGCAGCAGCAAAACCTGAGCAATCAGCAAGCGGTCGAACGGATCACGGTGGTGCAGGGGTAAATGGGCGACTTTCGCGCTATGTGCCGCGCTGATTGGGAGCTCGATAAAACCGCTGTCTCTGGCGGCTTGCGCGATATCCTCGGGCGAATAAGGAAAGTCAATTTTCCCCAAGGCGGTCTTGATGGCAATCTCCCAAATGCTTGCGGCGCTGAAATAGACCGTGGTTTCAGGAGATTCAAGCTGCTCAACAATATCCTGTGGCAGACGCTGAGGGGTATCCAGTGCCCAGAGCAAAATATGCGTGTCCAGCAGCACGACCATTCAGCGCCCCTCGAACAAGGCTAGATGGTTGTCTGCCAGCGGCGCATCGAAATCATCTGGAACATTGAGCGTGCCTTCGAACAAGCCAAGCTGACGTTTTTTCGGCGTAGCATCCAGCGGCACCAGGCGGGCAATCGCCTTGCCTGCCTTGGCGATAATGATTTCATCGCCGCCCGCTACTTGTTCCAGCAGGCGTGAGAGGTGAGTTTTTGCCTCATGAATATTGACAGTTTGCATGGTGTACTCCTTAGTTTAACCAGACTAAGTCTATCACGATAGCCGGGCACACCAGCAAAAAGTCGGCGCTGGCGATACGCCGCGCCGCCTTGAGCCCGTTTTTGGAAAGTACTCTTAGGGTACGGTGGCAAAGGCTGTTCGACACGGGCGCACACTTTTTGGCATGTATTTAGCGCTAATGGGTATTTGCCAGCAAGGATTCATAAAAATTCTCATACTGCTGCACTACCCTGCCAATCTCAAAATGAGCCGCCACCCGCGCACGGGCACGCTCGCCGAGTGCGGCTTTTTCAGGCGGCGGCAATGCCAGCAATTCTTCCAGAGCAGCAGACAGACCGCGCATATCACCCGATGCGACAACGCGCCCTGTATCACCCACGATGTAAGCTGAATCACCCACATCCGTCACCGCGCACGGTACGCCACAGGCCATAGCCTCGCCCAGCACATTGGGAAATGCTTCACCGTAAGAAGAGGAAGCCAGCACATCAAATGCCGCCATCAGGTACGACATGTCATTGCGCAAGCCTAGCAAATGGGTGTTGGCCAGCACACCTGCCTTGTTAATCGACTGCATCAACGCGGCGTTATTCTGTTCAATACCTTGGCCTGCGAGCACAAAATGCACGTGCGGCATGCGGCGATACAGCCTACCCGCCGCCTCAAAAAACCCCGCATGATTTTTCTGTGGATCAAACCGGCCAATTAGCCCCACCAACGGCGTACTATCGGCAATGCCCAGTTTGGCACGTACAGCGCTTCGTGCATCGCCATCCGGCTTGAAGCGGGCGAGGTCAAAGCCGTTGGGCACGACCCGCATTTTTTCTGCCGCATAACCAAGCGCCACATGAACTTGCCGTGCCTCCTCGGAACACGAGAGAATTTGCGATGGCACCCATGTCGAGATAGATGCGCACAGCCTAACCACAGCTCGCGTTGAAAACCTGGTTTTGTCTTTATCCAGATTGCTGTTGCGAATACACCAGCCGATAGCGGAGACTCCTGCCAGCCGCGCCGCCAGCCCGCCCAGCAAGTCAGCGTGATAAAGCCAGGTGTGCACCACATCAGGCTTCACGCGCCTGATCATGCGCATCAGGCGCAAGAACCCTAGCGGGCTGGGCAGGCCGGGTTTCATGTCCATAGCCTCAACAGGAATGCCAAGCGCTGCGATACGCGGCCCGATCTCACCTAACGTCGTCAGAGAAATCACATGGGGCGAAAAGCGCTGGCGATCCAGCCGCTCCAGCAGCTTGAACAGCATCGTTTCTGCCCCGCCGGTCGCGAGCCCTGTGATGATGAAGACAATGCGCATTATGCTGATTCAAGCGATTCGTTATTGCTGCCAGATGGTGTGGTGGGCTTGACCACATAAACCTTGCATGCGCTGCCCAGCAGTTTGGACATAAAACGTCGCCATGACATCGGCAAGCAGGGAAGTAGCGTGTATCCCGTATAAAAAATCCCGGCTGGATAGCACTGGTAAACCGCAAAGCCACCAGCGGTGAACCGCTTTCGCCACGCGTGCTCGCGAAAGGCCAATAGTTCGGTAAGGCTTCCGGGGTATTCGCCGTGCGGTGCGGGCCACAGCGCGCGTTTAAGCAAGCCCCTCAAGCCACGTCGTTGGATAACAGCAGCCACGCTTGGCTGAACCATTCCCTCTCCGCCAGAGGTTCCTCGTATCACGCGCAGGATGAGCCACGGATAATGTGCCATGATCGTCCACAGCCGCCACACGGGGGTGGGTACAAGGTGCACCGCAAAACCGCCGGGGGCAAGCACGCGGTGCATTTCGGCAAACAACACCCGCAGGTCATCCTCCGCAATGTGCTCCAGCACATTGGAAGAAAAAATGACATTCACTGTTCCGTCTGCGATGGGAATGATTTTTCCGTCATAACCCGCAACGTCGAAATAACGCTCAGTCCAAATGCCTTGGGTGTCGACATCAATGGACACCACCTGCAAGCCCCATGACTTAAGCACGGCGGCCTGATAGCCATTGCCGCCGCCGATTTCCAGCACGCTCCCGTTATCCGGAAATAGGGAGCGGACAGAACAGAGTTCGGCATAACGAACCCGGTCAAGATAACTACCTGAATGAGGTGTCATGGACCTGCTTTTTTATAGACATATTCGTCACAGCCTGATCCAAGCACGCCAGTCAGGCCGGAGCGGATAAAGCGGCGCTCCAGCGAAAAGCCAAGCTCACGCAACAGCCGGTCCACTTGCGGAGGCGAGATTGATTCGTACGGATAGCCGCCCAGCCAGTCATGCACGTCATGCAGAAATTCCATGCCGCGCATTTTTTTGTATTCTGCAACATATTTTTTGAAACTGCGCCCGGTGACGAAGCAACCCAGGCGAAAAAGCATGACGTAAATGGCGCGTGCGATTTCTTGTTGACGCAGACCAGTCTTGGCGTACCACTTTTTCTCGGCGTGCCACAATCCGCAGTAAGGCGTTTTGCGGTACAGCGCAAAAGCAAACAGCCCATTCGGTGCAACCATGGCGGCTGCCTTGCTAATAGCCTCTACCATGGCGCCGGTATGGTGGAGTACGCCCCAAGAATAAACGACATCAAAGTCCGGTTTCAGTTGATCGGGTAAATTAAAGACGCTCATCTGCATGACACAATAAGGCTTGCCAGTATCATGCCTTGCCAACACCTTTTCCGTTGTCTTCACAGAATCGGCATCCAGGTCCGTTGCTACAATTTCTTTTGCGTCCAGTAGCAGTGCGGCGAACGAATGCAGACCCGATCCGCAACCTATATCCAGAAATCGTTTTCCTGAGACACCCCCATTACCAAGGAGCTTTTGCAATCCCTCAACCGAGCTTCTGATCCGGTCTTCGTCGATCAGGTTTGAATAGCTGGACCAGTTTTCTCCAAATTTGAAATGAGACTCGACGACTTTTAAATCATTCATGGGCTTGTCTCGTTGGGTCATCGCTTTTGATTGCTACACAAGCAATATAGGGGGATGTCAGCTGGTTTGGTGGAAGGCGCAAGGGGCTGTGATCTTCAAACCACCAGACAAGCGCGGATAGCGCGACCAGCGCTTTAGTGATGACTTTCTTGACGACTCGAATAGGCGCGTTGTCTGCGGCGTCATCCAGATTGAGTACGCCAAAATTTGCTGAACAAAGATAGTTGGTTTGCTGAGGTTTTAAGCCAGCACGCTGATGCGCGGTTTGAATATCTTCGAGGCCGATGGGCACATGAATATCAAAGACCTGGCGATTGAGGTGTTTCTGCACTTGGCCTGTCCAGCCCACCATGTTCGGCACAATGGTAATCATCATTCCGCCCGGCCGTAATAACTTGGATAGCGCTGTCAAGATATGTTCAGTGGGTTCAAAATGCTCGACTAATCCATTGGTAAATACCAGATCGAAAGCACCCTGCAGTTCTGCAGGTGGTGCCCAAATATCACCATGAAAAACTTTCCCCTCAACGCCAGCAGCAGCCAAAAGCGCTTGTGCCGAAGCACAACCCGTTGCGCTGTAATCAAGACCGGCTACGGAGCATTCATGTTCAGATGCAAAGTAAGGTAGCCATATCGAGTTGGCACAGCCCACCTCAATCACACGTTGCCCGCGTTGTCCTGCCATGACGCCAGAGAGAAAGGTATGGAAGCAGCGCCGTACATGGTTGCGCAGGCTCATGTCGTCCGGCACAACAAGTCGGGGCAAGGCGGCCGCCTGCCATGCGCTATCCCAATAGTGCTCCCCTGCTTTGTCAGTCGTTTTGCTTGGTTGCAACATAGGTAACAATTCCCCGAGTTAATGATTGAGGGGCAAACAGCTCAAAAAGTGGCAGTAGCAGCCGATCTATTACTGCAAATGGATGGGTAAGCACATAAACGAGTTTAGCCATGAGGCTTCTGGAACCTGTTCGTTTGAAGTAATCCCTGGGGGCTTCTGGCAAGTCGTGCCAGGTTAAATTACGCCGCAAGATTGTTTTGTAGAGATAGTGGCGCAGCCAGTTTACTGGCCGCAAACTGAATATGCGGTTATTCCTGTCTATTTTTTGCAAACGGAGTCCGGCAGCTTTTAGATAGCGCTCGACGGTTGCTTCTGAAAAAAAATACAAATGGCGAGGCAAGTCTTCACGGAAAAGATGACGCGATGGAAGACTTGGGAAATCTGTCACTAGAAATACAAAGTGCCCACTTGGCTTGAGTAGTTGTCTGGCTTTCAAGAAGTAGGCCATGGGGTCGTGCACATGTTCTAAAACGGCCCACGCAGTGATAGCGTCGTAACGTATCCCACCGTCTTTGATGTCAGGCAGCTCACAGTTATAGATAGGGAAATCTTTTATTTCTCGCGTATTGGCACCAATTTCAATACCTTCTACGGACCACCCTTTGTTACGCATGAATCGGGCAAAGTCACCGTTTGCACAACCGACATCAAGAAGAGTACGCGGGGTACTGGTAATGTCTGCGAGATAGGCGGCTTCTTCCGCATAACGTTGTTGGTGACGAGGGTTATCAAATGTTTGATAGAACTCGTTGGGATAGTATCGGTTCATTGCATCCCGCGTCGGGCGAGGATTTACAAAACCCAGACCGCAGGATTTACATTCGACAACGGTGAACCATTCGTCGGGATGGAAAAGTTCATCGGGTTGTGAATAGGCAGGTTGTAAATCAAGCGAGCCGCAAAGATTACACGCTACGCTTTCCAGGGAATTCGACATTCAAAGATCTCCAGACAACAGCACCACAAAACAAAGAGGAAATAAACAGAACAACAGATGTGGCAAGAGCAATACCTGCTACCCCAAGGGTTTTCATAAAAATCCAGTTAAGCAGAATGTTGGCTAAAAAATTGAACATGGCCACAGCAAGGATGACACGGTTTTTACCCAATGCCGAAAGCATGCGCACCAACAGCACGCCAACAAATTGAAATGTTAATTGTAGTGAGTAATATTTTTGCACCTCTGCCACATGCGCAGTGTCGATGGCTGTAAAAGCGCCACGCTCAAAAAGCTGGGCAACCAACCAGTCAGAAAAGCCCCAAACGATAATCGTAAGACCGAGCGCAATGCCGCCAATGATGAGCAAAGCCTGCCCCATCAAACGCCGTGCTTCAGCCCATTTTTTATGGGCTGTCAGCGTAGAAAAGTGGATGATCGCGGGAACCCCCAGGGCGCGCCCGGCAAAAGCGTTGAGGTAATTCACCAAAATACTGGCAAAGGCTAACGTGGCAACGCTGCCAGACGTCAGCCAGCCTGCCATGACTTGATCTGTGACTACAGTGCCTGTCATGAATAGGGAACCTATCGTGACAGGCAAATATTGATGCCAGACTGCACGCAGATGGCTTCGCTGTGCTTGCCATTTTGGCCAGAGCCATCGGGGCTCTTCTTTCAAGATAAAAGCCACGAACAGGCACTGCATCAGATAGCCAAGCACTAAGCCTAGCGCCAGCGCGCCAGGTACAGGTGAGATTTGAATGATGATGATTCCGGTCAATGGAATCATCGCTGAGGCCAAGGTTGAAAACAGTAGCCGACGTCGAATATTTAACAGAACTGTTGCATAGGCAGCCCATCCAGCCAAAGGTAGCAGCGGTAATGTCATCATGAAGAGGCTTTGCGTCAATTGACGTTTTTCCGGCGCGAAGTTGTGGGCTATGACTGAAATAATAGGTTCTGAGAAGGCATACAGCAACACAGAAACCGCCACCATACCCACTAGAATGCGAGCCAGGACGGCGCGACATACCGCTTCTGCAGCAGCTTTGCCTGAATCGACTTCAATTTGTATGCTTACCGGAATCAATGATGAAGCCAAAGAGCCGCCAATAGCTGCTGCGAGAAAAATAACGACTGAACTTGCCAGCGCAAAAGCATCAGTGATATCCCCGACGCCGAAGCGCGAGGCAATAATCTGTTCGCGAAAAATGACGGCAGTTGCAACAACGAGCGATGCCACAACGACCACCATGGTGTCACGCATCATGGCTGTGCTTATTGTCCGGGTTTTCAAAGCAGTTTTAATATGCGCGTGAGATCGCCATTGCCGAATCGATGCGTAAAGCTGTCCACGCGGACAATTGTGTGGGCTATACGGTCGTTTATAGCGTCCACACCTTTCTCGCCCCGAATATGCTGCGCCCGAACGGCGATTCGTGCCATTTCAGCTTGATGCACGTCAAGCCGCATGGGTTTGTTCCCAATAAAAATCTTCTAGCCTAAAAATCTTTCAGTCCTCGCCATTGTTTGGGTTGGGAGGCTCATTTCAATGTTCATCCGTCGGGCTATTGCTTGATGGGAGGGATAGCGTCTTGTGCAACTGGATTCGCAACGCCTCGAAGGCGGCAAGATAGCGATCCAGTTCGCCAAGAATTCTCGATACCTCTTGCTCGTCGTACACGTGTGAGGAAAGATTGCGCATCTCGATCATGTCGAGCCAAACCTGCTCATCGGCAAGCAGCCCTTGGGCAAAGGCTTCCTTGAAAACGGGGCGTGGTGCCCTGGCATCGAGGCCGAGATAGTCCAGAGTTCGCTTGAGCGCTTTCCACGCCATCTCGTAGGTGAATTCGAAGCGCTTGACCGCGACATCCAGAACGATGTCACCGTTGCCTTCGGCCACCCACCGCTCTCGTTCGGTCACGACGATACGAAAACGATCCAGGGCGCGCTCGAAGTACATCAGCCCGTCTTGTGCGCGAAGCTCTTTGGTGGCGCTGTAGATGACGAGGCCGGTCATCCGTACCCGATTGGCGAAACGACGGTCTGCGTTGGCGATATTGGCGACATCGATGCGATAAAGCGTATGCAGTTCGTCCAGTTCATTCCTGATTTTTTCGAGGGCCAGGGCAGTTGCATCGGGTGCATCAAAGGCGAAGTCGTAATCGCTTTCCGGTCGGGCATCGCCGGTCACGCGGGAGCCGAACAAATAAATGCGTTGCGGCGCGACATGCTTGATGATGATGGCACGAACGGCATCCACGATTCTCATGTCGTACTGACGTTGCTGTTCAGTCATTTGGCCACTCCGTGAGGTGATCACTGCCTTTGCTGTCGGCCGGAGTATTTGTTTTTTCAAACAGTAGCGGCAGGATGGCAGAGCTATTCCAAAATCTCACCGCGCCGACTCGCGTTCTTCCAGCAAAGCCTGGAGTGCGGTTAGCTGATTTTGGATGTCGAATGTTGAGACAGCTTTCATTTGATTATTATAGTCATACTGCTTTCAGCTGCACTCAAGCGTTTGGCGCAGGACACATAAGCAGAGGGTGTTTTAGCTGTGGATAATGCGGACTGAAGGTTTCAACTCACAGCGTCCACACTTTTTTCGCCCCGAATGCGCTGTGCCCAAATAGCGATTTAACGTCAATGATGCAGCCTGTCGCGCTGAGTTGTTCGGCGATGCCGGCGGCACCGCGCTGGCGGTAGGCGTCGTGCGCTACGGCGATAACTACGGCATCGGCGGCTGGTAAATTTTCCCAGGCGGTCAGGGTCAGCCCGTATTCGTGCATCGCCTCAGCAGCATCCGCCAGCGGGTCATGCACGGTGACTTCAATGCCGTAGCTTTTCAGCTCGGTGATGATGTCCGGCACTTTTGAGTTGCGCAGGTCGGGGCAGTTTTCCTTGAAGGTGAGGCCGAGCACATTCACCTTCGCGCCCTTGATGCCGCTGCCGGATTCGAGCATCAGCTTGACGGTTTTTTCGGCGATGAATTTGCCCATGCCATCGTTGATGCGCCGTCCGGCGAGGATCACCTGCGGGTGGTAGCCGAGCATGTCGGCCTTGTGCGTGAGGTAATAGGGGTCGACGCCGATGCAGTGGCCGCCAACGAGGCCGGGCGAGAATTTGAGGAAGTTCCACTTGGTGCCCGCAGCGGCCAGCACGTCGGCGGTAGAGATGCCGATCTTGTCGAAGATGATGGCCAGCTCATTCATCAGCGCGATGTTCAAATCGCGCTGGGTATTTTCGATCACCTTGGCAGCTTCGGCCACCTTGATGGATGAGGCACGATGCACGCCAGCGGTGATGACGGATTCGTAAAGCTGTGCGACTTTTTCGAGCGTGGCCGCATCATCTCCCGAGACAACCTTGATGATTTTGGTGAGGGTGTGTTCCTTGTCGCCGGGGTTGATGCGTTCTGGGCTGTAGCCCACATGGAAGTCCTGTTTCCATTTCATGCCGGAATGCTTTTCCAGCACGGGGATGCAGACTTCTTCGGTGGCACCAGGGTAAACCGTGGATTCATAAATCACCACCGCACCAGGCTTCATGTGCTGGCCCACCGTGGTTGAGGCACCGATCAGCGGGCCAAAATCCGGCTGATGCGCGGCGTCCACCGGCGTGGGCACGGCAACGATCAAAAAGTCGGCGCTGGCGAGACGGCACGGATCGGTGGTGCATTCGAGTTTTGTGGCTGCGCGCAACTCTTCTGCCGAGACTTCGCCGGTCGAGTCGCGGAATTCGTTGTAGGCGGCGATTTTGGCGGCAGATAAATCGAAGCCGATGGTTTGAAAGTGCTTGCCGAATTCAACAGCGAGTGGCAGGCCGACATAGCCAAGGCCGACGATGGCGATGAGGGGGTTTTCAGGCAGCATGATTTATTTAGTTGGTCGGGTAAATGGGTGTGAGGGGTGTCAGTACGGTTGCTCATGCAGCAGGCTTATCGAGGCTATCGGACCGACAAGGGATTGATATGCTTCAATCCGGGAAAACGCTGAAAGTCGTTGTCGGCGGAATAGATGCTGTAACCTTGTTCCAGTGCCAGTGCAGCAATATGCGCATCGGTCGTGAGATTAGCCGCCATGCCGGTTTGCAACAGCAGATTGCGCAGGATGGGCCAATGGCCGAGGCCTGGGTGCACCAGGCGGACAAGGGGCTGTTCCAGCCATTCGTCCACATAGACGATAGCCGATTCTGGCGATAGCGGCTGCGAAAAAATGCGCGGGTTGGTGCAAATACGCAAGAAGGCCAGTATCGATACCCAGGGAATGCCGACGGCGGTGGTGCCCGAGAGCGTCTGTTCCCACCAGGCTATGGCTCGTTTGTGTTGCGGCAAGTCCTGGTTGACGGCATAAATCAGCAGGTTGGCATCCACCAGAATCATTTGCGCTGCTCGATTTTGGCGCGTAGCGACAGGTCTTCCAGTTCGTCCGCAAGATGCAATGCCTTGTCCAGATTAATGCCTGCCAACGGTGCGCCAAGCGAAGCCGGTTTTAAGCGATAGGCTGAAGACTTGGTCTTGCGCACCGATTTTTGCTGCAAGCCAACGAGCAGGGTTTCATTGACCACCTGCTTGAAGGGTTTGCCTGCTTCATGCGCGCGCTTTTTGAGTTCGCTGACCAGCGTGTCTTCGATGGTGAGTGTGGTTCGCATCATGCTGCCTTTAAATTAAGCATCAAAGCGTCATTCTACGGCAAGGTGGTTGATGGTGCCGGTAAGCTGTGTGGTTTTGGCGATTTTTACCGGACGTCGCTGGCTGGGTTGTTCATTACGAGCGCGAAATCATCGACAAAGTGCCAGGGGCTGGGTGACATATCCAGTGCCGTTGCGCAGTAGTTCAGAAACCTGTTGGCATTGCCATACAGTGTGGGGATCAAGGTGTGCAGGGAATTGAAGTGCTCTGCTATCACGGTATATTCCGTTTCGTAATCGTGGGCGGCCAGATTTCTTGTGGTGCGACACAACTGCCAGGCAGCAACCGAATTGATGACACCCACTTTTTCGTAGAACGACAACACCTTGAGAAAAGTTTCTCCCGGTTCGCCAGCAAGGAGACCGGCATGGCGCATGGCAGCGCCCATGGTGTCTTGCAGTTTGGCAAAACGCTCATTAACGGCGGCGAGGGTTTCAAACAGCTCAATGTTCTTTTTGTTCGCATTCAGGAAGGCTGCCGTTAGTGGCCAGGAGAGCCGATGATCCGAGGCGGCCAGAAAATAAACGCAACGCTGAATGGCTTCCAGCAGTCTGGCAAGGTGCAGGCGTTCGTTTTCCAGGGCATGCGTTGTCATGCGGGTTGCTCTATGAGTTTCACGGCGTTGGCGCGGGCCAGGTTCTGGAACGGGGTGGCGGGTGTTGCTCGCGCGCACGCAAGGATGTCGACCGGCAGACCGATCATGTTTTCCAGCGTCATTTTGATTTGTGCCCGCTCAATGAGCGTCAAAGGGGTTCCCGTTTCGATCAGCAAATCGATGTCTCCGCCCTTGGCTTGGTCGTCAAGGCGAGAGCCAAACAGAAAAACCTCCGTCGCTCCATGCGTCAAACAGGATACGGTTTGGGTAATCAAGTTGATCTGATTCTGGGTGAGTCTCATGGTTGATGGGTAGTCTATTCAGCCGTGGGTATCTGGTCAATACGCAGTAGTGTGGAGACGTGTTGTTTCGATAGCGCAGGGATGCAAAAGTCGGCACCCAGGGTACTTTCCAGAAACGGACTCAAGCCTGCGGGGCGCGCTGATTAGACGGCGTGTTTGAATTCATCAACGGCATTTCACACGCCATAATATCCGCGATACCAGGCGACAAAGCGTGTGATGCCTGATTCAACGCTGGTGGCGGGGGCGAAGCCGGTGGCCGCGTGCAGTGCGGTGGTGTCGGCTGAGGTGGCAGGCACATCGCCGTCTTGCAGCGGCAAAAAGTTTTTCTGCGCGGTTTTCCCCA
>DATCQI010000176.1:0-23385 GCA_036569545.1 Rugosibacter sp.
GTGATGCCAGGAAAAACCTGATCAACTTCTGACATGTGCCGACTGAACAAGCTCACCTCTTGCAACTGCTCCAAGGTGATAAAACCCGAGCGCAAACCGTCGTCCACATCGTGGTTGTTATACGCGATTTCATCCGCGAGATTGCATATTTGCGCCTCAAGTGACGGTTGCTGCCCGTTTAAAAAACGCTGGCCCAGCTCGCCCAAAGTGCGCGCATGAGCAGGCGAACAGTGCTTGAGGATGCCTTCACGTGTTTCAAACATGAGGTTCAAGCCGTCAAATCTGCCGTAGTGCTGCTCTAGCTGCTCAACGATACGCAGCGACTGGAGGTTATGCTCAAATCCTCCATAGCCCTGCATGCATTCGTTTAATGCGTCTTGCCCTGCATGGCCAAAGGGCGTATGTCCAAGGTCATGCGCCAAAGAAATCGCTTCTGCCAAATCGTCATTCAAGCGTAACGCACGGGCAATTGAGCGCCCAATCTGGGCAACCTCGATGCTGTGTGTCAGCCGTGTGCGAAATAAATCGCCTTCGTGATTCACAAAAACCTGGGTTTTATATTCGAGCCGTCGAAAAGCGGTGGAATGCACTATACGGTCGCGATCACGCTGAAACTCGCTGCGCGCATTAGGCTTCGATTCGTTTATCTCGCGGCCCCGACTCGCTGCATCGGTTACCGCATATAGAGCAAGCTCACTCATGGCAACACACGTTTATCGTTGCAAGGATGTCTTCGCGCGTTGCCTCACTGGTGGTAACCGCATTGCCTATGGATTGAAGCAGCACTAACCGCATGCGTCCATCGATCACTTTTTTATCATGCAACATGAATTCAAGATATCTGTCGGCCCCCAGCATGGGGCCGCTCACAGGAAGGCCAGCCCGTCGTAAAAGATTACGCACACGCTCAACATCCGTCTCTAATAGCCAGCCCAGGCGGCGCGATAGCTCCGCTGCCATAACTGTCCCTGCAGCTACCGCTTCACCATGCAGCCAATTGCCATATCCCATGCCAGACTCTATGGCATGACCAAAGGTATGGCCTAAATTGAGTAATGCGCGCCCCCCCTCTTTGGCGGTTTCAAATTCATCATCTGCCACTACCTCCGCTTTATTACGACAGGATCGTTCAATAGCGTAGGCCAGCACTTCATCCTCGCGCGCTATTAAGCGATCCATATTCGCTTCAAGCCATTCGAGAAATGGCAAATCGCGTATCAAGCCGTACTTGATCACCTCAGCCAGTCCTGCTGATAGCTCGCGCGAAGGTAAGGATTGCAAAGTAAGTGTATCCGCCACAACCAGTTTGGGTTGCCAGAAAGCGCCTACCATATTCTTGCCGCGCGGATGATTTATGCCCGTTTTGCCACCTACCGATGAATCCACTTGCGATAACAAGGTGGTGGGAACTTGTATAAAAGGCACGCCCCGCTGATAGGTCGCTGCGGCAAACCCTGCAAGATCACCGATTACACCACCGCCCATTGCAATGACCGTAGTACCCCGGTCACAACGCGCTGCTAGCAGGCCATCATATATCGCATTAAGGGACTCCCAATGTTTGAATTTTTCACCGTCCGGCAGAATAATCGGCGTCACACCAACGCCGACTTTTTCCAGTGTTGCCGCCAGCGTATTTAAATACAGCGGGGCGACGGTTGTATTGCTAACCACTGCAACTCGCGACCCGCGACAATAAGACTGAAAGTTTTCCGGATTTTGTAGCAGGTCGCGTCCGATCAAGATCGGATAACTGCGTTCAGCCAAGGCAACATTCAAGCGGCGCATCGTTTGCGTAACTCTCGTTCAACTTGCGTTACCAAATGAAAAACACTGCCGCCGCCACTGGTCATGACCAGATCGGCTACATCCTGATACATGGGATCACGCTGTGTAAAAAGCTCTTCAATTCTCATCATGGGATTTGCTACTTGAAGCAATGGTCGGTTGGCATCGTGGCGCGTTCGATCAAACAGGATACGCGGTGCTACCCGAAGATAAATAACCAGCCCGCTTTTTTTCATCACCTCACAATTTTCCGGCCTAAGAACCGCGCCACCACCCGTGGCTACAATCAGGTTGGATTGATTTGCCAAATCGGCAATCACACGAGCCTCCTGCTCACGAAAACTTGCTTCGCCCTCGGCCTCGAAAATCGTAGAAATCTTGATGCCAGCACGTACTTCAATTTCATGGTCGGCATCAATAAACTGGCGGTGCAGACGGCGCGCCAACTGCCTGCCTACCGTTGTTTTTCCGGCACCAGGCATACCCACCAGATAAATGTTATCGCTAGAATTCACCGTTGAATTGTATCAGTGCCACCCACACAAACTATAAAGAGTCGCTAGCGCGACTCTTTATAGTAATACTGTGAAGTCAAAGTTATCGTTGTGCTAAAGAGTCCGTCACGATGCGGGGGGTAACAAATATCAACAACTCGGAGCGGTTTTGCTGGCGGGTTTTAGCTTTGAACAGAAACCCCACATAAGGCAAATCACCCAAGATCGGCACACGCTCTTCCGAGCTGATGTCATTATCACGGGCAAACCCGCCAATAACCACCGTACCGCCATTTTCGACCGTCACATTGGTATTCAATGTGTTGGTATCCAGGCTACCCGTCGTGACATTGGTGATCGTGCCTTTCTCAATCTTCAACTCCATGCTGATCTTGTTGTCCGGCGTAATCGACGGGGTCACATCTAAAGTCAGCGGTGCGGAATAGGTCTGATAGATAGGCAAACCCGTTTGGGCATTAACACCCACCAATAGGGTTACCTGTTGCGTATTGTTTATTTTTGCGGCTTTACGGTTCTGCGTCACCACACGTGGCGCTGAAACCGTTTTGTTTCTATCATCAGCCTCTGCTGCTAAAAGCTCCAGGGAAAGCAACCGGGTTGCGGCATTATTGAACAGCATCAGATTGATCGCTGTCGTGCCGTTAGCGGTGAAATTTGTGCCGAAACCTTGCGTTGTGGTGCGAATTAACGAAGGTATTGCAGGTGCGCCAAAAGCATTGACATTACTAAATCCACCACTACTTGCAGTTCCCAATGAAGCGTTGACACCACCCCCAAGTGACGTTACCGCGTTGCCAAAATACTTTAAGCGCACCCCCAACGCACTTGAAAAACCTGTTGATGCCTCCACAATACGGGCCTCAATCATGACTTGCTTGGGCGGGACATCCACATTACGAATAACCTCTCGAACCGCCTCAACAACCGATGGTATATCGCGGATGAAAAATTTCTGGGTCAAGTCGTGCGTTGCCATGCTGCCACGCGGCGACAACATGCCTCCGCCATTCTTCGGTGCGGAAGAATCAGCATTGGGCGCAAGTCCAGTCTTGTTCAACGCAGTTGAACCACCCGCTTGAGCAACATTTGCCCGAATCAGCGCTGCCAGATCTGAGGGTTTAATATAGTTAACGGTAAAAGTCTCAGATACGAGTGGGGCCGTATCCGAAGCACGCGCCTCCTCATCAGCCATCTCCTGATCCCGTTTTTGCAGTGCTGCCCGGTCGCCAAATACAATGACATCGTTGCGTACTCGCATCGCTGCATTGACTTGTGTCATGATTATTTCAAGCGCCTGGTCATAAGGCAGATTATCGAGATTGGCCGTCACACGACGGCCATTAAGCGATGGATCAATCAATACATTCTTACCAGATATTTCGGCCAGCGTTCGCAACACCATCGCAGCATCTGCGTCATAAAAGTTGATGGATACTTTTTTACTCTGCTGCCCTGGTTGCACCAGTTTGTTGGCTTCATCTGCTGGAATCGGCTTAATTTCAATAGTGAGCTGGTTATTATTCACATGTGCCTGATGGAACCATCTGCCTCGAGCGGCTATGTCGATGCGCGTGATATCCCCTATTGCTCGAGCACTGAAGGTCGTTACCGGTGTCGAAAAGTCATTAACATCGCGGCGGCTTTGCAGGCGCTCGGGTAACTCCACCCCACGCAGCTCCACGGACAATCCATTGCCTGACCGACGTATATCAACCGGCACTGAACCATCCGTCAAATCGATCAAAATCACTGCCTCGCCCTCGCTGCCCCGGCGAAATGTCACATCTCGAACGAAAGCATTATTTGTGGCAGATATCGCCCCTTTGGGTGCTACAGGTTGATAGATACTGGGAGCGACCTCTTGTCCCGCCGCCACAGCTTGTGTCTGCAATTTGATAAACAGAACATCACCGACAATCTCTGTTGAAAACTTGGTTGGGCGATAAAGATTTAACACTAGCCGTGTCAATTTTTCAGTCTGAACCAAATTGAGGCTCTTTAAATCACCTATAACCACTTTCTGTGTTGCCTTACCTGACTGATTTTCAGTTTCAGGAAAATCAAAAACCACACGTGGCGGCTCAACGACACTCCAGTTTCCTGGCAAAGACTTCAATGGTGACGCCATCTGCACCTTAAGCAAAACCTGGTCTCCCTCATGACGCACCTGGATTTGCTTGATCGCATTTTCAGAAGCTGTGGCAACCCCGCACAAACCAAACCAGAAACCCGCCAAGGCCAGCACGAGAAGATATTTTTTTTTCATTGAGAACCCCCTTCTTTCGGCACGGAAAGAATTTTTTCTTGCTCGATCCAGACGCCATTAATATCGCGAACAGTTTCACGCACAGTGACACCATCCTTTTTAATTGCCACAATCTTTCCAAAATTCTGACCGATGTATTCCCCGACAACCACATTTTTTGGCTTATTCGGGGGAGGGGTATGAATCAGTGCATACGGCTTTGATCCAGACAAAATCACGCCAACAACTTTCAAGTCTTCCAGCGGGAAGCTTTCCAGCGGTTGAAGCGAACGATTTCGATTGGGCGCTGTCTTATCCATGGCCGCATCGATAGTAACGATCTTTCCCACAGCAAAAGGGGATAACAAAGTTTCCGCCTCATAAGCTACTGGAAGAAATGGTTTGATTTCCGGCAAACGCGGCACTCTACCGCGCATATCTTTCGCCTGCTCTTGCATCCACTCCTTGATGTCCTGGTTTTTTTCAGAAGTACAAGCAAATAAAAATAGACAGCTGGATAAAAGCAAAAGGAGTCTCATTGCCCCCCCCCTTTGTTCGCTTTTTTCTTCTTGGCTAGCTCTTCATCATCGAGATAACGGAAAGTTTTTGCGGTCGCCTTAAGAACAAGCACACCCTCTTTGGGAGCAGTGGTCAAACTAATATTATTCAAGGTCACTATTCGCGGCAACTTGGCAATATCTCCAGTAAAAGCACCAATATCATGATAGCCGCCGATCAAGTTCAGCGTAATGGGCACTTCCGCATAAAAATCTTTAGCTGCCTCTCCCCCCGGTTTAAACAACTCGACAGTCAAGCCCCTGCTCTGTGCTGCCTTATTAATGTCCACCAACAAGTCACCCATTTCGGAGCGATTAGGTAGCTGCTTTAACAATGAGCCGAATGATCGATCAATTTCAGCCAACTGCTGACGATACTCTTCAAGATTTACCGACTGATTTTTTTTTCTAAGCCAATCATCTCTCAGACTTATCTCTTGGACTTTTTGGCCATCCAGTTCCTCTACCTGACTACTCCAGCCAAACCACCATGCCGCACCGAGGAGGGCGAAAAATAATCCTACCAAAGTAACAACACGCGGGGCAAGTGGCCATAATCCCGGATCTTGAAGATCAATTGTTTGGAAATCCTCAACTATTTGATGGAAATCAATTAGCGGCCTCTTGGGTTTCGCAGGCAAAGTCACAACTGGGCCTGTCACAGGCATATGCCCTACTTCAGCTTTTTTGGATATGAAGGGAAGCTTCATTTTTTAGCTCCCTTGGGCGATGCGTCATCTGTTAATTGTCGCGTTATGAAGGTATTCACAATAAATGCATTTAATCGGCGATTACCTACTATTTCAGCCTTCGTTTCGATTAGTGTTGAATTTTCCAGCAGTGACGACTCGTCAAGATTATTCATTAACGTGGTGATTCGTGCATTAGACTGCGCCACCCCCGTGATAGCAATCTTCCGTTCAGTTTGCGTCAAGGTACGCAGATAAATACCTTCCGGCACCCGCTTGGCAAGCTCATTAAAGAGGTGCACCATTTCTGTTCGATTGGCTTGAAGGGCTTCAATCACTCGCTTTCGCTCCAACAAAGAATCAGTTTGGCTTTTAAGCTTTTTAATTTCGGCAATGTCCTTGTCTAGAAGGGAAATTTCAGATTTGAGAAATTCATTCTTATTTACTTGTACATCAATTTGCCGATTGATAATGCCAAAACCCAAAACCCAGATAAGCCCAACTAAAACCGTTGTTAGCCCCATCAAGACATAGAACTGTTGGCGCCTCGCTTGACGAGCCTCTTCGCGATGGGGAAGCAGGTTTATCTTGATCATTGGTCAAACTTCCTCAAGGCAAGACCACAAGCCACGAGCAATGAGGGTGCATCCATTGCTAATTGCTTGGCACGAATACGCGGTGATATCGCCATCCCGGCAAATGGATCGGCCAGCAGTGTATTGATACCCGTTTGTTCCCTAATGCTATCGACGGCTCCAGGAACGAGGACTGAACCGCCAGCCAGAATAATGTGATGAACCTCATTGTGCGGAGTCGAGGTGAAAAAAAACTGAAGCGCACGTGCAACCTCCTGGGCCATCGCTGTAACAAATGGATGAAGTATTTCTGCTGCGTAATTATCCGGGGGCGTTCCCGAGCATTTCATCAGCTCAGCCTCTGCAGGACTCACGCCATAGGCGCGAACAATGTCATCAGTCAGCTGCATGCCGCCAAACGCCTGCTCACGAACATATAGCTGAGCCTCATTCTGCAGGACAGTAACTCTCGTTACCGCAGCTCCGACATCAATCAGTGCAATGATTTGCCCTTGTCCGTTTTGCGGAAGCTGATTGAGCACCATCTCATAGGCAGCGTGGATCGCGTAAGCCTCGATATCAATGACTACGGGCTTTAATCCGGCCATTTCGGCTACAGCGACTCGATCCTCAACCCGCTCTTTACGCGATGCCGCAAGCAGTACTTCGACATCATCCGGATTATCAGGTGATGGGCCGATAATCTGAAAATCCAGATTAACTTCTTCCAGCGCAAAAGGCAGGTATTGATTAGCCTCGGATTCCACCTGAATTTCCATTTCCTGCTCACGCAGATTGGCTGGAAGCGTAATTTTTTTAGTGACAACAGTAGCTGTTGGCAATGCTAAAGCAACATTCCGCGTACTAGTACCCAACTTGGTCCAACAACGCTTAAGGGCATCTGATACCGCTTCTAGCTCGGCCATACTGCCGTCAACAACTGCATCTTTTGGCAATGGTTCGATGACGTAACGCTCTACACGGGGAACACCCTTGCCGGTATCAACCAATTCGACCATTCTGATCGACGTTGAACCAATATCTACACCGATCAAAGGGCGCAGCTTGGGGTTGAAAATAGTTTTCAGCGAAGAGAGATCTATCTGCAACACTTTTCCTTTGAAAATAAAGCCCTATGAGAAATACACATAATCTACTTTAAATCCTAACAGCAACTATATCGCCTGTAAAGAAAAATATCATTATGTTATATGGCTTCGTGCTTTTCTGTGCATGACTATAATGCACAACATTAGACATTACACATTCAACTCTATTTATTTTGTCATTCTTATCTGCTCTTCCACTTGACCGCTGGGCACTGCGTATCCCCCTCCTGATTGGTGGCGTCCTGCTGGGTGCTGCTGCCCTAATCGGCATTGCCCTCATTCTTGCCTACCCGCAACTTCCTTCGCTTGAGGCCGTAACCGATTACCGCCCCAAAATACCGCTGCGCATTTATTCAAGTGATGGTTACTTGATTGGCGAATTTGGCGAAGAACGACGTGACTTTGTGCGTATCGAGTCTGTCCCCACAATCATGAAGCAGGCAATTCTTGCTGCCGAAGATGACCGTTTTTACGAACACCCTGGCGTCGACACAATGGGCGTATTGCGTGCGGCATTTGCCAATTTAGTCAGTGGTGGCAAACGGCAAGGGGCTTCCACGCTCACCATGCAAGTCGCACGCAACTTTTTTCTTTCCAGTGAAAAAACGCTGACTCGCAAGCTGTATGAAGCCCTCCTGGCGATCAAGATTGAGCACAGCTTGAGCAAGAATGAAATTTTTCAGCTCTATGTCAACCAGATTTATCTGGGACAACGCGCCTACGGATTCTCATCTGCGGCACAAATTTATTTTGGCAAACCATTAAAAGATATCACTATAGCTGAAGCCGCCATGCTCGGCGGCTTACCCAAGGCACCCTCCGCATATAACCCGGTGGCTAACCCCAAACGTGCTCAATTGCGACAGTACTATGTATTGCACCGTATGCTTGAGCTTGGCTTCATTAATGAAACACAATTGAAAGAAGCCCAAAAAGAGGTATTAAAGGTAAAACGCAACCCCAATGACTTTGGTTTGCATGCTGACTATGTGGCCGAAATGGCACGCCAGATTACAGCTGAACGATTCCCCGGAGACATATACAGCCGTGGCTATCGCGTCATCACCACCATCACTCACAGTGATCAACAGGCAGCCTATCGCAGCCTGCGTAAAAATGTCTTGGACTACGACAAGCGTCATGGCTATCGAGGAGCCGAAACTTATGTCGACATGACGGCTATTGCTCCCGACCAGGATGAAGCATTGGAGGACCTGCTCAGTGACTTTTCCAACAGCGACGACCTGCTGCCGGCACTCGTTCTGGCCGCCTCACCAAAAAATGTTCATGCGATTTTGCGCAGCGGTGAAATTGTAAATGTCCATGATGATGGCCTGAAATTTGCTGCCCACATGCTGGACGATAAAGCCCCGCCGAATAAACGCATACGGCGTGGTGCTGTCATCCGCGTACAAAAAACTGACAAAGGCTGGCAGATACTCCAGCTACCCGAGGTGCAAGCCGCTTTCGTCGCTGCCAGCCCGGTTGACGGCGCTATCCGTGCGCTAATAGGTGGCTTTGATTTTAACCAAAGCAAATTCAACCATGTCACTCAAGCCTGGCGGCAACCAGGCTCGAGCTTCAAACCGTTCATTTACTCAGCTTCTCTGGAAAAAGGCTATACCCCGGCCTCTGTGTTACCTGATGAACCCCTGTCCTTCTCCGCTGACGAAACAGGCTCTCAAGTTTGGGAACCAAAAAACTATGATGGCAAATATGAAGGTCCGATGACGTTACGCACTGCCTTGGCAAAATCCAAAAACATGGTGTCGATTCGCTTATTGCGCGCCATTGGTGCCCGCTATGCGCAAGACTACATCACACGGTTTGGCTTTGATGCCGAAAAGCACCCTCCCTATCTCACCATGGCGTTAGGAGCCGGCATGGTCACGCCATGGCAGCAACTCACCGCTTATTCAGTATTTGCCAATGGAGGCTATCGTATTGCCCCTTATATCGTGCGCCAGATTCTTGATAGCAAAGGCAACGTTCTAGCCAATACGCAGCCCGCAATCGCCGGCGACGAATCGCTCCGTGTGATCGATGCCCGTAATGCCTGGCTCATGGATAGCATGCTGCACGACGTGGTTCGTCGCGGCACAGCAATCCGTGCCGCCACCGCCTTAAAACGCAGCGATCTTGCCGGCAAAACGGGCACAACCAACGACTATATCGACGCGTGGTTCTGCGGTTACCAACCCACCATTGTGGGCATTGCCTGGATGGGGTTTGACACGCCCAAACGCTTGGGCAATGGCGAAACGGGGGGATCTGCCGCCTTGCCCATATGGATCGGTTACATGGAGCAGGCGCTCAAGGGCGTGCCTGAAAGCTGGCCGGAAGTGCCCCCAGGGATGATCTCGGTCACTGCTAGCGACCCTTCCGGCAAGGAAACAAACGAAATGGTGTACAGCGAATCTCTGCTGCCCGCCCCAGAGGGCACTCACCCAACAGAGGCCCCACAACTCCCCGACACTCTCGGCATACCCAGCATACCCGGAAAACAGCCAGGGAGCACCCGCCCAATAGAGACCCAACAGCTCCCCAGTACTCTCGGCATACCCGGCAAACAGTCAAAGGGTACCCACCCAATAGAGGCCCAACAGCTCCCCGCGCCGGTGGAAGTGGCGAAACCCAAAGCGGTGCCGCAACCTTTGCGGTAAACCAGGGAAAATAGTGCGGTCAAAAACGGCTACAAATTTATCATAACCCCTGTTTGTTCGGATAAAACGCGCGCAATGGCCGCCCATAATGCTTCGCCATCGCGGTTGGCTAACCACTCTCCCTCCTGCGGCCGAAAGTGATAGCCACCTGATTTTGCTGCTATCCATATCTCACGTGCCGCCGTGTGCCGGTTAATAATGATCTTCGACCCATTCTCGCATTCAATTTCAATCACGCCGCCGGGCTTGGTCTCAACATCAAAATCCGCTGTATCTCTCTCACTAACGGCTTCAAGCGCTGCTTCAATGCGTGATAACTCCTGATCTGCCATTTGTATAAATGTCTGCTCATCCATCGCGTGTTACCATCCTTTATCCGTGTTTAGCCATCTCAACTATGCGTACTTTACTCACTATTTTCATACTGCCCCTGCTGGTGGCCTGCGGCACAAAAACACCACTTAAACTCCCGCTTGCGACTGCACAAGTCCCCCCGGTCACGGTCGTTAGTAAAGCCCGCGATCCCGCGCTGTGCGCCGTATCATCATCGCCGACTTTTCTTCATGGCAATCATAACAACAATGCGGCAGAACCTTCACAATGCGTTTAACTACCACGCATCCCGATGGCCTTTTTATCGAGGGCGTCGCACTTACTGATATTGCCTCTCGTTTTGGCACCCCGTGCTACATTTACTCACGTGTTGCCCTCACCGCCGCTTATGCCGAATATCGCAATACGCTGGACGCGCAAGGCTTTAGCAGCCGCGCGTTGATTTGCTACGCCGTCAAAGCCAACGCCAGCCTGGCCATCTTGAATCTTTTCGCAAACCTTGGCGCCGGATTCGATATCGTCTCCGGCGGCGAGCTGGCCCGCGTTATCGCAGCAGGCGGCAAAGCCGAGAAAATCGTGTTTTCGGGCGTGGGCAAATCGCGTGAAGAAATGCGTGCGGCGCTTGCCGCCGGAATTCACTGTTTCAATGTCGAATCAGCCAGCGAGTTGATTCAACTCAATGCTGTTGCAGGTGAAATGAATATCCGCGCACCGATCTCCCTGCGCGTAAATCCCAACGTTGATCCGAAAACTCACCCCTATATTTCCACGGGCCTGAAAAGCGCAAAATTCGGCATCGCCATTGACGCAGCCTTCGCGCTCTATCAATATGCGGCTGCGCTACCGCACTTGGTCGTGAAGGGAATCGACTGTCACATCGGCTCGCAACTACTCGACCCCGCCCCCGCAGCCGAAGCCATCGATAAAGTGCTCGCGCTGGTTGATCGACTCGCCTCGGCGAACATCTCACTGACCCATATTGATATCGGCGGCGGCATGGGCATCCAATATCATCCGGGTGAACCAGCGCCCACGGTCGCAGACTATCTCGCACCAATCCTGACCCAACTGGCAGACCGTAAAGAACACATCATTCTCGAGCCTGGCCGCTCGCTGGTGGGCAATGCGGGCCTGCTGCTCACTCAAGTGATGGTCTTAAAGCCGGGCGAAGAAAAAAACTTTGCCATCGTGGATGCCGCAATGAACGATCTCATGCGGCCCGCGCTCTATGATGCTTATCACAAGATTGTAAAAGTCGGCGCCGATGATACGGCGCCGACTAACGAACAGCGCTGGGAAATCGTCGGCCCGGTATGCGAATCGGGTGATTTTCTCGGGCATGATCGTGCCCTGGTGTTGGCCGAAGGCGACCTGCTCGCGATTCTCTCCGCCGGAGCCTATGGCATGGCGATGGCATCCAACTACAATACCCGGCCACGCGCAGCTGAAGTGATGGTCGACGGCAACCAGGTACATCTGATTCGTCGCCGCGAAGAAGTAGCCGAACTTTTCGCACTGGAGTCTGTGTTGCCTCCCGCCTGAACCGGATCATTGCAAAGCTGCTGTATCGCGTGCCATGCCAGGTCGAGCTTGGCGAAATTTCAGCCCTACACCAGCCAAAACACACAAAACACAGGCAATCGCAGCACCGGAAGGCAAATCCCACCATGCGGAAGCGGCGAGGCCTAATCCATAACCCAGTGCCCCGATGAAGTAGGCAAAGCGCAAACCCTGCCACCCTTCGCGTCCACGGCTGGCGATGGCTGGCGCAATCAGGCTGGTAAACACCAGAAACACGCCCACCAGCTGCACGGAGAAGGTCACCGTCAAGGCAAACAGCAGATAAAAGCCGCCATCGCCAAAGCGCTGGCGCAGAAGAAACCAGAACACCAGGATGGCCGCATAGATCACCGCCGGCAGCGCAAGTTGCGGCCAAGTTACCCAGAGAATCTGCCCGGCCAGCATGTCCTTGAGGTGCTCGCCGCCGTGCGGGTTATGCGCCAATAACAAAATACCCGCCGAGGCGGCGAAGACAAAAAGCAGACCAATCAATGCCTCTTGTATCTCGGGCCAGCGTTTGCCGCTCCATGTCAGCAGCATGGCGCCAGCGCAGGCGGCGACGGCCGCGGTGATCTGCGTTGCAGGGTCTGTGCCTGTTTCGCTATGACTCCACCCCAGTATTTGCGCCAGCATCACGCCCAGCCCTGCGACTTGCGCAATGGCCAGATCAATAAAAATAATGCCGCGCTTTAACACCTCCCGACCCAACGGCACATGTGTGGCCAACACCAGCAGCCCCGCTGCAAACGGTGCGGCCAGCAAACTCCAGTCGAACCCGTTCATTTGTTAGCCTCCAATAATTTCGCAATGGTGTCATCGAAGAGACTGAACAAATCCCTGGCCCGATCACTACCGCCTACCGTGAAAGGCAGCACGACGGCTGGCACGTGAGCATGCTCGCTGAACCACTCGGCGGGACGCGGCGAATTCCACGCCGCGCGAATCACCATACGCGGCTTTTTGGCTTCGACATTGGTCACGACCTGGGCGAGATAGGATACCGAAGGTTCGACGCCGGGCTTGGGCTCCAGCACTCCGACCTCGACAATACCCAGCCAATCATAGAGGTAGGGGAAGGCTTTGTGCTGCGTCACGACATGCAATCCGCGCAGTGATGCCGCACTGGCTTCCCATTTTGCGATAGCTGTTTTCCAGCGGTCGGAAAAATTTTTGAAATTAGCCCGATAGCCACTGGCACTAGCCGTATCAAGCTGCACCATCCGCGCAGTCAGCGCTTCGCCGACTTTCAAAATATTGCGCGGATCGGTCTGGATATGCGGATTGCCACCCGCATGCACATCACCATCGGCACGATCAAGACGCGTCGGCACTTCTAGCATGTGCACAAAGCGCGCCGCTTCGAAATTGCCGAGCTGGCCGGGCTGCACACGGGGATTGCCTGAATCGCGCAATACCACGGGCAGCCAGCCCACCTCCAACTCCGCACCTGTCGCCACCACCAAATCCGCATTGCGCGCACGTGCAATCAATGACGGCCTGGCTTCGACATGGTGCGGGTCTTGCAGGCCGCCTGTCGCGGTAAACACATCAACATGCTTGCCGCCGATTTCCTGGGCCAGCGCACCCCATTCGGGAACCGTGGCGAATACCTTGAGGTCAGCCTGGGCGGAAAGCGATAGCAAACTGAGTAACACGAAAATAAGTCGTTTCATTTTTGACTCCTGTCAGAAAGAGTGCGCGCCATGCGTACCCAGGCTAAAGATATACTGGAGGAATAACTGGTTGTCCGTCGCGCCGACGCCCGAGTTGTCGCGCGCCCATTGCAGACGAAAGCGCGTAAATTCGCTCGGGCTGTAATCGAGCATTACAGTATTGCGTTTCGCGTCATGTGCGACAAACAGCGGGAAGTCGGCAGCACTGAGTACGCTGTTACTGACGAGACCAATATCCACCGTACCGAAACTCAATGCATCGTGACGCAAGCCGGCACGCCAGCGCGGCATGAATTGATAGATGCTCTGTAAATACCAGCCGCTCTGGCTGCTGTCGTAACCATTGACACAGCCCCCTGCACAGGTACCCGCTGCTGAATTGCTCCCCAGCGTGCCGTTTTCCCGGCGACGGAAATACTCGCCTTGCAGCTTGAAGTTGGTCACTGTGCTATTACCTTCTGGCGCCCATTTCCAGATGCCGTCGGCAATCCACAGGCGGCTCCTGCCGCTGAAGCGGTTGCTGACTGTTTTGCCCATGCTATCGCTGTCGTCATAGCTGCGGTCTCTTGGCGCACTGCCTAACAGCGATAGCCCGAGCCGCCAGGCGTTGCTGATACCGGCATCGCCCCCAATATGCGCAAAAACCGCCCCTTGCGATATGCCATTCTTGTTGTTGTCAGCACCAGGAAAAGTACGGCCACGGCCGGCTTCGGCACCGAACTCAAGGAACAGGTCCGTCGGCGCCAGCCACTTAAATTGCACGCCATCTTCGCCAAGCTGGCCGCCAAGGAAGGCCTTGTAGACGAGGGGCGCATCGTCGAAATCCCAAGCGTGGGCATGTTGTTCATTCATGTAGCCGATGCCGGAGAAGAAGCGGCCGCCCATGAAACTGAGGCCATTGCCCAGGCCAAGGCTTTGGAAGAAGGCGTTTTCCATCTCGACACCACCCTCCGGTTTGAGCGATGCAATCGCTGTCCCGCGCCAGTCGGGATCGATATTGGCCGACAGGGTGAGTTCTGATTCGCCAAGGCTGAAGCCGCGCGTACCGGGACCCACACTGCCCAGCGTCGGCACAAAACCCGTGATCTGATAGGCATTCGGGTCTTGTTTGAGGTTGTTGTAAGACCCTTGCAAGATCATCGATACTTCAGGGTTGAAACTATTGCTCTGCATTGGCACGGCAGATGGTTGCTGAATTATGGCTTGCTGGGCAACTGTCTGCGCGTCATCAACCTTGGTTTCAGCCTTGGCCAAACGCACCTCCAGCGCATTGATGCGTTGCTCATAAGTCTGCCGCATTTGCGCAATTTCTTCGCGCAGGGCTTTTAAGTCGTTGTCTGCCGCATGTGCAGGCAAACTGGCCAGCACACCACAGGCGGCCAGCACAGATAAAGAAAGTTGGTTCATTGTTACGCTCCAGAATGAATGACACGGCGCGCCGACAAACAGCACAGGCGCGAAGGAAAACAGTCAGATCAGGAGCATCGGCGGAGCGCGGCTGCGGAAAGCGGCGGGAGCAGGAAAAGTCGGCGCTGGCAAGACGGTGAAACCGGTAACAAACACCGCTGCAGCCACCATGGGCACCCACATACAGGCCATAGGCGGCGCGGCCTGAAAGCCGCTGAAAGTGACACACTCCATGCACACATGCAATCCCGGATGTTGCGGATCACTTTTATCGGGACGCGCAGCCTGTTCACTTAGCGTTGTTCCAAAATGGCTGAAACCATGAGCCAGCGCTATCTGCTGTGTAGCCAGCAGTGCGAGCGACAAAAAAACAGCGCAGAAAAAACGTGGCAAGGTACGCATGCTAGACAGACGTACCTGCCATCGCAGGCAACCATCGCGATAGGAATGCAGGAGTGTGTTGATTAGCCGACATCCAGCGATAAGACCACAAAGTCTCGCCAAACGCAATGATGCCGCTTTCTAGCCAGCTGGGCCTGTGTCATGGCTCTGTTTCGAGATGTACAGAAAATAGGCAGTCACGGCGACGCTAGCAACGGCCAGACTCATCGTTGCTGCGAACCAGAAACCCGCCGCACCGCGCGGCGGGCCAAATGTGTCGGTCAAGCCCAGCAGGTAGCCGCCGCCCAGACCAACACCCCAGAGGGAGATGGCATAAATTACCATCGGTATCCAGGCTTGTTTGTAAGCGCGCAGCACCTGCCCCATCACGGCCTGCACGGTATCGGCAAAGTGGTACAAGGCGACCAATGACAGCAGGCTGGCTGCAGCAGTGGCGACCACTGTATCCGAAGTGTAGGCATGCGCCAGCGGCAAGGCGCCAAAATACAGCGCAGTGCCAAACACAGCGCCTAGCGTGCCTGCGGTAGCCAGGCCAAGCAGACTGGCGTGCCGCGCGCGCCGACTATTTCCTGCACCCAAGGCCTGTCCGGCCAGCACACTGGTGGCGCTACCCAGAGACATCGGCACCATGAACAAAAACACCGCCACATTGGCCGCAATCTGGTGTGCAGCAGATGCCTGCGGCCCCAGCCGGGCGATGAACAAAGCCATGAAGGTAAATGCCGATACATCCACCAAAAAGGATGCGCCACTCGGCACACCTAATCGCAGCAACTCCTTCAAGGCATGCCACTGCGGCCATTCAAAAGACGAAAATACGCCATACGACGCATAGGTTTCTTCGCACCGGCACCACGACCAGGCAACCAGCGCCAGCAGCCAGGCAATGATTGCAGACGACCAGCCACACCCCGGCCCGCCCATGGCAGGCAAGCCAAAGTAGCCATAGATAAATACCAGGTTAAGCGGCACTTTGAGCAACAGTCCTGCCACATTCAGCATCATTACCGGACGCGGCCGCCCAACGCCGGTAGTGAAACCATAAAAAACGCGAAAGATCAGATAGCCCGGCGCTGCCCAGGCCAAGGCGTCAAGGTAAGCGCACACTTTGACTTCAAGTGCTGGTGACAAGTGCGAAAAATAAAGAAAAGGCGCTGGATTTTTAAGCAACAGAACCACGATCACCGACAAACCCAGCGCCAGCCACAGGCTTTGCCGCACGTCCGAACCAATCGCCGCAACGCGCCGTGCGCCATAGTGATGCGCAACAATCGGGATCAGCGCCAGCAACACGCCCATAGCCGTCACGAAAATCGTGGCGTAGATACTGCCGCCAATACCCACCGCCGCCAGGTCCAGAGAAGAAACATGACCAGACATCAGCGTATCAATGACGCCACTGCCCATCACGGCGATCTGCGCTATCAAGGCAGGCCATGCCAGATGCAGTAATTCACCGGGCAAGGATCGTGCAGGTGGTAGTAACGTTGCGGTGGTCATAGGTCATTGACGGGGAGGAACAAGTGAAAGCAGACAGGCAAGAAAATGCACGCACCCACTGCGTCTGCATCAGTTTATCGCCGTCTGGCCATCGCCGACTTTTCCATTTCTCTCTCGTTCCCCCCTTTCAGGATACGGTTATTGCAGTACAACATACTGTCATGCAGTAGCTTAGAATGATGCCTTGAAAACTGTGCTCAATCACACCATGAATGCCCGCCTGCGCGAAATCCCCTATAACTACACGTCGTTTTCTGACCGTGAAATCACCATACGTTTACTCGGTGAGAGCGCATGGATTACGTTGACAGAACTCCGTGCCGAGCGCATCACAGGCCGCTCGGCACGCATGCTGTATGAAGTGCTGGGCGACATATGGGTGGTGCGCCGCAACCCCTATCTGGAAGACGACCTGCTGGCTAATGCCAAGCGACGCCGCGCGCTGATCGAAGCCCTGCGCCATCGCCTGCACGAGATTGAGCTACGCCGCGCAGACAATGAACTTGTCGCGCAACTGCTGGCTGCGGCCGAGCTCGCTGTGCAAGCTTTCGAGCACTGGTTTAGCGACACTGCACAGTTACGCAAAAAAATTCTCAAACGGTTGCTGCGCCATACGCGTCGCGACAATATCGCTTTTGACGGCCTGGCGCGTGTCTCGCATGTGACGGACGCCACCGACTGGCGCGTTGAGTATCCGTTTGTCGTGTTAAAACCCGATACGGAAGAAGAAATTGCCGCGCTGGTGCAAGGCTGCATCGAGCTGGAGCTCACCATTATTCCGCGTGGTGGCGGCACCGGCTACACGGGCGGTGCCGTGCCGCTGGATGCCAAGTCGGCAGTGATCAATACTGAAAAACTGATGGATCTGTCACCCATACAAAGTGTGCGTCTGCCCGGCCTGACAGGAAAAAATGCGCACGATTACGCCACCGTGCGTACCGGCGCTGGCCTGGTCACGCGCCGCGTGATGGAAGCCGCCGAAGCTGCCGGGCTGGTCTTCGCCTGCGACCCGACCTCGGCTGATGCCTCCTGCATCGGCGGTAACGTCGCCATGAACGCGGGCGGTAAAAAAGCGGTGCTGTGGGGTACGGCATTGGACAATCTGGCCTCATGGCGCATGGTCACACCGGATGGCAACTGGCTGGAAGTCGAGCGTATCGATCACAATTTTGGCAAGATTCACGAGCAGGAACGCGTCACCTTCCGTCTGACCCGTTTTGATGCCAGTGGCAAGAACAAGCTCGGCGTGGAAATGCTCGCCATTCCTGGCGCGCAGTTCCGCAAACCCGGCCTGGGCAAGGATGTCACCGATAAATTTTTAGGTGGCCTGCCGGGTATACAGAAGGAAGGGACAGACGGTCTGATCACTTCAGCGGTGTGGATTTTGCACAAGATGCCGCCGGTCACGCGTACCGTCTGCCTGGAGTTTTTCGGCCAGGTGCGCGATGCCGTGCCCTCGATTGTCGAGATCACTGACTATCTCAAAACCAATCCTGGCGGTGCACTCCTAGCGGGCTTGGAGCACTTGGATGAACGCTATGTGCGCGCCGTCGGTTACGCCACCAAAGCCAAACAGCATGGGCGGCCGAAGATGGTGCTGATCGGCGATATAGTCGGCGCTGACGAGACGGCGGTGATGGCTGCTGCGTCGGAAGTGGTGCGCCTGGCCAACCTGCGTGGCGGCGAAGGCTTCATTGCAGTATCCGCCGAGACGCGCAAAAAATTCTGGCTTGATCGCGGGCGCACCGCCGCCATTTCAAAGCACACCAACGCCTTCAAAATCAACGAGGACGTGGTGATTCCACTGCCGCGCATGGGCGATTATTGCGATGGCATTGAACGAATCAATATCGAGCTTTCCATCACCAACAAAATCGCGCTGGCTGACGCACTGGAAACTTATTTGCAGGGCGACCTGCCGCTCAACGTGGGCGACACGATGCTGGATAAGCCCGAGCTGCTCGGCGACCGCTGCGAACAGGCTCTGGAACTAGTACGCGAAGTGCGTGCGCGCTGGCAGAACTATCTGGACCAGCTCGACCAGTATTTCGATGACCTGCAAAACTACCACCTGCGCGTGTCGTGGAAGCTCGAATTGAAAGCCGGGCTGGAGTCCATTTTTGATGGTGCCGCTTTCCGCCCTACGCTGGCCGGTATTGAAGCCGTGCAAAAAGACATCTTGCGCAGCCGCGTTTTTGTCGCGCTGCACATGCACGCAGGCGACGGCAATGTGCACACCAACATCCCCGTCAATTCGGATAACTACGCCATGCTGCAAACGGCGAACCAGGCGGTCGCACGCATCATGGTGCTGGCAAAATCTCTGGGCGGCGTGATTTCCGGCGAGCATGGCATTGGCATTACCAAGCTGGAATTTTTGACCGACGATGAAATTCGTCCGTTCCGCGAATACAAGCAACGTATCGATCCGCAGGGCCATTTCAATCGTGGCAAACTATTGCCCGGCGGCGGCCTGGAAAATGCCTATACGCCCTCATTCTCGCTGCTCGGTGCTGAATCGCTGATCATGGAGCAATCGGACATCGGCAAGATTTCCGATTCAATCAAGAATTGCCTGCGCTGCGGCAAGTGCAAGCCAGTGTGCTCAACCCATGTGCCGCGCGCCAATCTTCTGTATTCGCCACGCGACAAGATCCTCGGCACCTCCTTGCTAATTGAGGCTTTCCTTTACGAAGAGCAAACGCGGCGCGGCATTTCATTGCAGCATTTTGACGAATTTTCCGATGTTGCTGATCACTGCACGGTCTGTCATCGCTGTCTCAACCCCTGCCCGGTGGATATCGACTTTGGCGATGTCTCGGTTGCCATGCGAAATTTTTTGCGCAAACAGGGCAAGAAGAAGTTCAATCCAGGCACGTTTGCCTCAATGACTTTCCTTAACCTAAAAGATCCGCGCACGATCAAGCTGATGCGTGCCGGCATGATGAATTTTGGTTTCAAAGCGCAACGTCTGGCACACAAAACCTTCAAAGCCCTCGGCCTGATTCAGGAAACTCGTGCCCATCCGCCCGCCTCCGTCGGCAAACCTAGCATCAAGGCACAAGTGATTCATTTCATGAACCGGCCCATGCCGGGCAATCTACCCAAACGCACATCGCGCGGCTTGCTCGATATTGAAGATGACAAGGTGATTCCGGTTATCCGCAATCCGCAAAAAACAACGGAGGAGTCAGATGCCGTGTTCTATTTCCCCGGCTGCGGTTCCGAGCGTCTGTTCTCGCAAGTCGGGCTCGCTACGCAGGCTATGCTCTATGAAGTCGGAGCCACGACGGTATTGCCGCCCGGTTACCTGTGCTGCGGCTATCCACAAACCTCGGCAGGCGACGAAGACAAGGGCCAGAAAATCATCATGGATAACCGGGTATTGTTCCACCGCATGGCTAACACCCTGAACTATCTTGATATCAAGACGGTGATCGTATCCTGTGGCACTTGTATGGACCAACTGCAAAAATATGAATTCGAGAAAATTTTCCCCGGCTGCCGACTGCTGGATATTCACGAATACCTAATGGAGAAGGGTATCAAACTGGATGGCCTGAGCGGAACCCGCTACATGTACCACGACCCTTGCCATACACCGATGAAGACTTACGCGCCACTGGCGGTAACCAATACCTTGATGGGTCAGGATGTACCGTTGTCCGACCGCTGCTGCGGCGATGCAGGCTCTTTTGCCTACGCCCGCCCCGATATCGCTACGCAGGTGAAATTCCGCAAACAGGAAGAGATCGTTAAAGGTGCGGCGCAATTACGGGCTGATGGCTTTGCAGGCGAAGTAAAAATTCTCACATCCTGCCCGGCTTGCTTGCAGGGTTTGAGCCGTTATGACGACGATGCCGATACGCAAGCCGACTACATCGTGGTTGAAATCGCCAAGGCCCTGCTCGGCCCTGACTGGATGCCGGACTATGTGCGCACCGCCAATGCGGGGAGTATCGAGCGTGTGCTGTTGTAGAAGATCGCTGACAGAACAACCCCTACGAACACCTTCACTCGGTTAGTGATGTATGCTTTGTTCATGGTAAGTGAGGATAATTGCGGGTTATGCCATTCGCCGGGTGGTGAAACGTTGTGGCACGACGACTACTGTCGCATTGTGCGGGTGACAGGTCACGAAGGCACGGCATTCCCGGGTTTTTGTCGTGTCATTTGGCAATCCCATGTGGCAGAGATGAGCGATCTGACAGAAACTGAGGCCAGCCATTTAATGTGCATCGTAGCCGCCGTTGAGCGCACCCTGCGCGAACTGTTCGCGCCAGATAAGATCAATCTCGCCAGCCTAGGTAATCTGGTACCGCACCTGCACTGGCACGTCATTCCTCGCTGGCACGACGACAGCCATTTCCCCTCGCCCATATGGGCTGCCCCCAGTCGAGTGGGCACACCACACGCCATAATCTCCAGCGCCACACTTAGCACCGCATTACATCAACGGATTTTGCTCAGGAGTCACGACAAATGATTTTTGATCTTCCCGAGACAGGCACAGAACAACCACCCGCTTTTATCAGCGCAACTCACTGCCACGACTGGCTAAAGACCATTCCGCTCGCGAACGCGATGCAAGCTCAAGCCATTTTTTTACGGCAACTCACCTTGCTTGCGCGCTTCACCTTGTCGATCAATGAACGTTTCGCTATTCTGGAAGCCTTGCGCGGACCCATACGCCAGGCGCAAGATGCCATGGCGAAAAAATTCATTGGTCGGCCACTGCCTTTTTCGCCCTCTGAACAAGCGGCATTAGATAGCACTCTCGCCATCTGGCAGTCTCTGTTGACAAACTATCTGCATTGCTTTGAAGAATATGACACCGTATCCAATGCAACCACGACCCCAGAAGAACCCTCGAAAAAAAATGCCACTGTAGTTGAACGTGCCCTAGCAACCCTTGCCGACTGGCAAATTGATCTCATCCAGGGCAAACATCTGCCAGATTCTGGATACTGGAAAAAATTACATCAAGTTTTTTCTTTGGCCGAATCCACAGGGCTTACCGATCAAATAATTCACGACGCCTTGCGTTATGGCAAACAGGCAGTAACCCCACTTGCTGTTTACGCAGAATGCCATCTGCTCTATGTCATCAGCCCCTATGAACTTCCCCCGCGTGATCTGGCCTGGGTAGTTCGCTGGACGCAACGCTGGGGAAGCAAGATAAAACTCCTCACCGCACCCCCTGAAGACATTCGTCACTGTGCGCACCCCTTATGGGTTGATCTTGACTCCGACCAGCCTGCAGACCAGATTCCCCGACAATCAGCACGAGGTCGCTGGCTAGAGACTACGGAGCTGCGCACCAGTCTGACATCTCGTCTTACGCTACTCGAACAAGGCCGCGCACCGGCAAATTTGCAACTTGGCAGTGATGTGACCCAACCCACCGCTGGCAAATTACTGGCACGCCTGCTACATCGCTGGTGTCAAGGTGGCAGTGCACGCAAGCATGTGCGCAAAAGTGCTAGCGGCAGTTGCCGCTTCATTACGGGCTATGATGCGGTACATTTTCATTTGTCTGGGCAACGCACTTTTCAATCCAAGCCCCTAGACGATACGGCTCTGCGCCTAGAGCAAGAAAAATTCGCAATATTTGGCGACATGCGCCATCGGCTAGATATCGCCAAGCCGGCACCTGACACCACCCATATTGAAAACTGGGAAGTCATGGACGACTGGAAATTATTGGATACCTCGGCCACGGGCCTGCGCATTTCACGACCACTCAAAGAAGGCATACGCATTGCTACCGGTTCGCTGATTGCGGCTCACATTGGACAAACCTCAGCCTTTGTCATTGGCTGCGTGCGATGGACATTGCGCCAGGATACCAATTCACTAGCTGTCGGCATTCAGCTTTTCCCGGGGGAAACCCAAGCGATCATGGCAAGGCCCTTTGACACCGAAAACATCGCGTACCGCCCGGCTTTTTTTATTGACGCAAACGAATCCGGTGAGGAACCTGCCAGCCTTGTGCTGCCAGTCGGCAGTTTTCAGATTAGTCGCCGCATCGAAGTCATGCGAACCTCTGCAGAAATTGTCACCCTCACACGCCTGATTGCACACGGCAGCGAATTTGAGCGCTGCACATTCACGACTTGAAGACAGTTTTTTATTTTGCCTCGTCATATTTACTTCATTCAGGCGTAACAAATAAGTCACAAACGTTTTCTAAACTACGTTGGCCGTTGGCAGAGACCAACACGTGGCGTCTTTGTTAGCGGTTAAATTTCTAAATGCAGGATTACTAAAGGGTGACTTATGCAGAAAAAACTTATTGCGCTGGCTATTTCGAGCTTGGCCAGCTTATCCGGTGCCGCTTTTGCGCAATCCAATGTGACGGTATATGGC
>DATCQI010000177.1:0-7612 GCA_036569545.1 Rugosibacter sp.
TTTTTCACTGTAATTTTATGGCGCTCTTCCAAGCGGAAAATTTCATCATTATCGGCGTGACTCTTGGGGGCCAGCCCTTTCGGCCAAGTGACTGGGCAGAGCGCATCTGTGGCGTGATGTCAGCCTTTGGCGCCGAGCGACGCATGGCGTATTCCCCCCATGTACAACCAGGCACACATGAAGGACACAAAAGTGTTTTCGTGAATGCGGATCTCTACACCACCGAACCGATGGCATATACGTTTTTGGTAAATTTTGCCAAAGATAACCAGCTGAAAGTGTCACCCTGGTAAGGCACGCAAATAAGTCATCAAGCCACGGACTAAGATAACCATGCCGTGTCATCAACACCGACTTTTTACCAGTATTTAAAGTTAGAACCAATCTATCGAGTGGAATTAAAAGCGTCTGTCGACTCTTTAAACAGACTGTATTTAGAACCCACTTCGCAACAAAAGCGACAGGATTTGATATGGGCTATTCGCTAAACACACAAATTAAATCGCCATGAGGCGATTTAATCAAATCTTTGCACCATGATGCCAACCTATGCAGCCTGCATCTTGAGAACAAGATGCAGGGATAGTGGCGTCCCCAGGGGGATTCGAACCCCCGTACTCACCGTGAAAGGGTGATGTCCTAGGCCTCTAGACGATAGGGACACGTCCTTGGTGGAGGTACGCGGGATCGAACCGCGGACCTCTTGCATGCCATGCAAGCGCTCTCCCAGCTGAGCTATACCCCCACAAGAGAGCGCGGATTATAGGGGTACAAGCAGGTCATGTAAAGCATTCGATAAAAATTCAATCAAAATTTATCAAACTTGAACTGACTTGTTACAACAGCTTGCCGGGATTCATCAAACCTTGTGGATCCAATGCGATTTTGACACTACGCATGAGGTCCATTTCGGTCAGACTTTTGTACTGCAAAACCTCATTGCGTTTTAACTGCCCCAAGCCGTGTTCCGCTGAAATAGAGCCGCCTAGTTCGCGGACCAAATGATACACGATCCGGTTTATCTCCGGGGTCTGCGCAACGAAATCCTCATTGGATTGCGCATCCACTTTAGAGAGGTTGTAATGCAGATTTCCATCACCCACATGTCCAAAGCAAACAATGCGCACATCCAGTGAAATCGCTTTTAATGCCTCGCCTGCACGTTGAATGAACTCATCAATGCGCGAAACAGGCAACGCAATATCATGCTTGATGGAAATGCCTTCGATCTTCTGCGCTTCAGAAATATTTTCACGTAATGCCCATAATGCCTGGCTTTGTGCTTCACTTTTCGCTAATACCGCATCAATAACCTGTCCGCTATCAACGCCCTCTTGCAAGACATGCTCAAGCCTGTTGTGCAAATGTTCATGTGCGCCAGACAACTCAATCAGCACATACCAGTCATGCTTGGCTTGCAGTGGCGCACGCGCCTTCTCCGTATGTTGCAACACCAACTCAAGAGATGCCTGATCAACCAGTTCAAACGCCGTCACATTGCCGTCGGCAACAGCATATAAATTTCCCAGCAAGTGCACGGCCGCCAAGGGGTCAGCGACAGCAACCCAGGCAGTTGCCGTTTCACGTGGCCGCGGGAAGAGTTTCAGTGTGGCTGCAGTGATCAGACCCAAGGTACCTTCAGCGCCAATGAACAAGTGCTTGAGATCGTAGCCGGTATTGTCTTTACGCAGTGCACGCAATCCATTCCATATCCGGCCATCCGCCAGCACCACTTCCAGTCCCAGGGTCAGCTCTCGCGCATTGCCATAACGCAATACCTGAACGCCACCGGCGTTAGTAGAAAGATTGCCGCCGATTGTGGCACTGCCCTCAGCCGCCAGGGACAACGGAAACAAGCGATCAACCGAGATAGCAGCCTCCTGAACAGCCTGTAAAGTGCACCCTGCCTCCACGGTGATTGCATTGTTGTCAACATCAATAGAGCGAATGCGATTTAGCCGCCGCAGACTGATCAGCACCTCGCCACCGATGGGCGTGGCACCGCCACACAAACCAGTGTTGCCCCCTTGCGGCACGATCGACACACCCGCTGCGGCGCATGCACTCACCACGGCAGCCACTTCTTCCGTGTCGCCCGGCAATACAGCACATAACGGCTGGCCTGTATAACGGCCGCGCCAGTCGGTGCAAAAAGGGACGAGACCAGCGGCCTCAGTTATAACAAACTCGGCGCTGGCGATACGGCGCAACTTGTCTAACAAGACAGACTGCTGTGTACTCACTGCAAAGTGGCATACAAATCATGCACATCACAATCGGTCACTATCACTTCGGCAAAATCACCTACCGTCAGATTGTGTCCATCCACGATGTATACGAGGCCATCAATATCCGGCGCATCGCCTTCAGAACGCGCAATCGCACCGTCTTCATCTATTTCATCCACCAGCACCTTTATACGGCGGCCAATTTTTCTCTCCAGTCGCTGCGTGGAAATATCTTCCTGATGGCGCAACAATGTGGCTTTACGCGCCTCACGTACATTCTCGGGCAAAGCTCCGGGTAGTTCATTGGCAGTGGCACCATCGACTGGTGAATAGGCGAAAGCTCCCACTCGATCCAGCTGCGCTTCATCCAGAAAATCAAGCAGCGCGTTGAACTCAGCCTCAGTTTCACCCGGAAAGCCCGTGATAAATGTACTGCGTATGGTCAGATCAGGCACTACTTCGCGCCAAGCCTTGATGCGTTCTAGAACCTTTTCGGCAGACGCCGGACGCTTCATCAATTTCAAAATACGCGGACTGGCATGCTGAAACGGAATATCCAGATAGGGCAAAATTTTTCCTGCGGCCATGAGTGGCAGAAGATCGTCCACACTGGGATATGGATAAACGTAATGTAAACGCACCCACAGCCCTAACTCACCGAGCTGTTCACAAAGATCATAAAGCTTCGTCTTCACGGGCTTGCCGCCCCAAAAACCGGTACGGTATTTTGTATCCACGCCATAGGCGCTGGTATCTTGAGAAATCACCAGCAACTCGCGCACACCGGCTTTAGCCAGAATTTCAGCTTCACGCAGTACATCGCCAATGGGTCGTGATACCAAATCACCGCGCAGGGAAGGAATAATGCAGAAAGTGCAGCGATGATTGCAGCCTTCAGAAATCTTCAAATACGCATAGTGATCGGGCGTCAGCCGGATGCCTTGAGGCGGAACGAGATCAATAAACGGATCATGCAATGGCGGCAAATGCTGATGCACGGCTTCCATCACTTCTTGCAAGGCGTGCGGTCCCGTAACTGCCAGCACATTGGGGTGTGCAGCACGCACAATGTCATTGCCTGCCGCATCTTTTTTCGCGCCCAGACATCCTGTCACAATCACTTTGCCGTTCTCGGCCATTGCTTCACCGATGGCATCAAGCGACTCTTCAACCGCTGCATCGATAAAACCACAGGTGTTGACTACGACAAGATCAGCGCCCTTATAGCTACCTGAAATTGAATAACCTTCGGCGCGCAGTCGGGTAAGTATCTGCTCAGCATCTGAGGCCGCCTTAGGGCAGCCGAGTGAGACAAAGCCAACGGATGGCACACTAATCTTGCTTTTTTTCATAAATAATTTGAGTAATTAACTGGGCTTTATTTTGACTTCGCTCTGCTGGACGCCTTACCGGATGCATCACCTGATTTAGGCGCAGCATTCTCGGTTGCATCAGGAAATATTTTTCGTGTCTTCTCTTTCATTCTGTCTTGCATTTGCTGGAATAACAGCTGTGATTGTTCGACATATGTACTCATCATGCTTTGCATGGCAGGCCCCTGAAAATTCAGAAACTGGTTCCACATATCCGGAGTCCCCAATCCTGGGGTACCAAACGCGGGTATCGCTTGATTTGATAGCTTGGCTTGCATATCAACAAATACTTTCATATTGTTATCCAGATAGCGACCCATCATGCTCTGCATGGCGCTGCCATAAAAACGAATCATCTGCGACAGCATTTCGGAAGAAAACATAGGCGAACCGCCCGCTTCTTCCTCAAGAATGATCTGCAACAAAATCGCCCGCGTCAGGTCTTCATCTGATTTGGCATCGACCACTTGAAACTCTTCATGCGCCAACACCAGCCCTTTGACCTCCACTAAGGTAATGTAGGTACTGGTCCGGGTGTCATATAACCGACGGTTAGGGTATTTCTTGATGATGCGATGCTGTTCAGCCATTCTGCTTCTCCCCTGTTGAATTCCTTCTCAGCGGGCGTATAAAAATTTCCGCTAGTATGCATCTGCCCTGATTTTAAACTCTCACTTCTTAACTGAAATACAAACCTCCATTGATATTCAGCGTTGCACCTGTCATGTATCCGGCAATGTCTGACGCCAGATAAGCACAAAGCCCGCCAATTTCCTCCGGCCTGCCCAAGCGCCCCATGGGAATGGTGGAAACGATTTCATCACGCACGCTCGGTTTGATCGCCATCACCATGTCTGTCCCCACGTATCCCGGTGCAATGGCATTCACTGTGACACCTTTTTTTGCCACTTCAGCTGCAATCGCCTTGGTAAAGCCGAGAATCCCTGCCTTGGCCGCAGAATAATTGGCCTGGCCAAACTGGCCTTTAATGCCATTGACCGATGAAATATTAATCACCCGTCCCCAGCCACGCTCGGCCATGCCAGCCAGTACATGATGCGTCACGTTAAAAACAGAATCGAGATTAGTGGCTAGCACTGCACTCCATTGATCTTTGGTCATATTCTTGAAAACAGCATCGCGGGTAATGCCTGCATTATTCACCAACACATCCACCGGGCCCGCCATTGCTTCCAGACCCTTGATCATGTCGGCGCACGCGTCATAGTCAGTCACATCGGCTTCAGCCACAAGAAAATCAAAACCTTCTGCTCTGGTTTTTGCCAGCCATGCGGCTTTGGGCTCAAAATCAGGCAGGCAATTTGCTGCTACCGTAAAACCACTTTGCGCCAATGCTTTGCAAATTGCTGTGCCCAACCCGCCCATTGCCCCCGTTACCAACGCGACCCGCTTAATCATATTGCCTGCTGCCCCCATTATTCAAATCACTCAAAAAACACTTTTGCGAAGACATTGTGTCCGCGTTAGCTTTCGTTCTATTTTTATTTTCTCAATACATGTGCTGACCACCATTGATGGAAATATTCGCTCCTGTCACAAAAGCCGCTTCGTCGGAAGCCAGGTAAGCAACCAGCCCCGCGATTTCCTCGGGTTTGCCCAAGCGGCCCACGGGCACTTGCGGCAATATCTTGCTTTCCAAAACATCCTTCGGAATAGCTGCCACCATTTTGGTACCGATATATCCTGGCGAAATGGTGTTAACGGTCACGCCTTTTTTTGCTACCTCAAGTGCCAGCGACTTCGTAAAGCCATGCATCCCGGCTTTAGCCGCTGCATAGTTGGTTTGTCCAAAAGCGCCTTTTTGGCCATTCACTGAAGAAATGTTGATCACGCGCCCCCAATTGCGCTCCATCATGCCGTCCATCACCTGTTTGGTCATATTGAACACCGAATCAAGATTGGTGCGCATTACCGCATCCCAATCGGCCTTGCTCATGCGCTTGAATGTCATGTCCCGCGTGGTCCCGGCATTGTTCACCAGCACATCCACCGGGCCTAGATCCGCAGTAATTTGATCAATGCACTGTTTGGCTGAGTCAAAATCACTCACATCACAGGGATAGGCCTTGAAGCCATAGCCCATGTCATTCATTGTACGTAACCATGCCTCTGCGTGGGTGTTGCTGGGACTGTAGGTGGTGATCACTTTGTAGCTTAATGCCGCTAACTTAATGCAGATCGCCTCCCCCAAACCGCCCATGCCCCCAGTTACCACCGCAACTTTTTGCACATCTCTCTCCTTTGGATAGTTACTTTTATATTCTCGTTGATCATTATGCCTTTTCCTTGACATACCTTCCCGGTGCAGCCTCAATTACGGGAAAGTCGGCGCTGCCAGGACGGCGCGGCGCAGCAATTTGATCTCCGCCAAAAGTGCTTAACCATTCCGACCAAAGGGGCCACCAGCTGCCTTTAACTTCCGTCGCGGCAGCCAGCCATTCATCGGCACCGGCTTTTTTTGTCTTGCGGTTATTTGTCCAGTAACTGCGTTTATTTTTTGCGGCTGGATTAATCACGCCCGCAATATGTCCCGAGGCACCCAAAACAAACTGGCTTTTGCCGCCCAGCAAAGATCGCCCGAGATACGATGTTTTCCACGGCACGATATGATCTTCTCGACAGGCCAGCATAAAGACCGGCATATCCACCCGCCCAAGATCCACTTTGATGCCACACATTTCAAGTTGGCCAGCCACACGCAAACCGTTTTCAAGGTACATGTGACGCAGATACCAGGCCAAAAACGGCCCGGGCAAATTCGTTGCATCCGAGTTCCAGTACAACAGATCAAAGGCAGCTGGCTTACTCCCCTTGAGATAGTTATTTACCACATACTGCCAGATGAGGTCATTCGCGCGTAGTGCTGAAAAAACAGCGGACAACTCGCGTCCAGGAAACAACCCGCCTTTGCCGATACTCGCTTCGCGTGCCGCCACTAACTGCTCGTCAACAAAATAGCCAATCTCGCCGGTATCGGAAAAATCGAGCAGGGTGGTCAAGAGCGTGAGCGATGCCACCGGATCCTCGCCGCGCTGCCGCGCTACCGCAAGGGCAGAAGTGAGTATTGTGCCGCCGACACAAAAGCCCAGCGCATTCACCTGCCCCACATCGCACACCTTCCGCATCACACGAATCGCCGTCAGCGGGCCTTGCTCAATGTAGTTATCCCACGTCAAATGCCCAAGACTTGCATTCACGTTGCGCCATGACACCAGGAAAACCGTGCTGCCCTGCGCTACGGCATAGCGCACCAGCGAATTTTCAGGTTGCAAATCGAGAATATAAAACTTGTTGATGCATGGAGGCACAATCAACAGGGGACGTTCGGCCACTTTTTTTGTCTGTGGTGAGTACTGGATCAACTGCATCACTGCGTTCTCATAAATCACTGCGCCCGGCGTCGTTGCCAAATTACGACCCACCTCAAACGCCGTCTCATCAGTCATCGAGATGCGACCTTTTTCAAGATCGCCAATCAGATTCTGTATCCCCTGCCGAATACTTTCCCCCTGGGTTTCCAGCGCTGCCTGGATAAACTCGGGGTTGGTTGCGATAAAGTTTGAAGGTGCCATGGCATCCATGATTTGTCGGGCGAAAAATACCGCCTTCTGTTTTTCCCGCCCCTCCGGAGAAATCTCGGCAAATCGTTGCAAATACTCAGCGTTAAGCAAATAAGCTTGGCGTAAATAGTCGTGCGGCTGACTTTTCTTCCAGGCCGGATGAGCAAAACGTCGATCTCCTGCCGCGGCACTCACTACCGGCGGCAACGGCTGATCCTTGCCCGCATTCAGCATCTGCTGCCACAACTGCGCATGCCTGCCCTGCCATTCCTGGATAAGCGTCTGACGTAGCGATTGAGCTTCGGATGGCATTATCTCGCCACTTAAAAAACCACCTTGCACGAGATCGGCCAATGCTTGCGGCAACTGTGCAGAAAAAAACTGTTGGGAACCCTGCAACAAAAAATCAGTGGCGGATGACATGCAAAGA
>DATCQI010000178.1:0-10246 GCA_036569545.1 Rugosibacter sp.
CAAGTCGCCCGAAAAGTTCCCGAAGGGAGGCAGCGCGCTGGCGCTGGCAACACGGCAACCGCTCGTCAAAGAGGCGGACAAGCTCGAAAAACAACTCGCCAACTGGCAGACTGAACTCGCCCTGCTTGAAAAACAGCTGGCCGACCCGGCGCTTTACGCTGCACCAGAAAAAACCCTGTTGCAAACCCTCACCCAGCGCCAAACGCAACTCGCTAACGATATTGCCAGCACCGAAGAGCGCTGGCTGGCCCTGCAAGAGCAAATCGAACTGGCTGGCGAGCCTGCGGTGTGAAAAGCCATCTGCCTGCCCCGTCGGCTGACGCCTGCGCGGCAAGCGCTGCGCTCACCGCGCAGATTGCGGATGAAATAAAAACTCACGGCTGGATATCGTTCGCCCGTTACATGGAGCTCGCCCTGTACGCCCCCGGTCTGGGCTATTACGCGGGTGGCGCGCACAAGTTTGGCGACCATACTTCCGGCGGCGACTTTCTCACCGCCCCCGAGCTCACCCCGCTCTTTGGCCGGGCGCTGGCGCGGCAAGTGAGAGAAGTGCTCGCCGCATCCAGGCCTTATGTCATCGAAGCAGGCGCGGGCAGCGGACGCTTGGCGGCGGATCTTTTATTAGCGCTGGACGCCCTGGGCTGCACACCTGAAAGCTATGCCATTCTTGAACTCTCTGGCGAACTGCGCGCACGCCAGGCCGCGACCATTGCGCAACACGCACCACAATTTCTTGATCGCGTGCAATGGCTCGATGCGCTGCCCGAAAAATTCTCCGGCTGCTTGATCGGCAATGAAGTGCTGGACGCCATGCCCACGCATGCTGTGCGCTGGGATGAAACCGGCTTGTTTGAACGCGGCGTGGCGCTTGCCCAAAACGCCACTGGCGAACAGTTAACATTCGCAGAACGCCCTGCCAGCCAGGCATTGATCGACGCCGCAAAAATCTTGCCCGTGGCAGCACCTTATCGCAGCGAAATCAGCCTGGCCGTGCGCGCCTGGGTAGCCGAGCTTGCCGGGCGCATTGAATGCGGCGCGATGATCTTGCTCGACTACGGCCTGCCGCGCCACGAGCTGTATCACCCGCAACGCGATAGCGGCACGGTGCGCTGCCATTACCGGCACCGCGTGCATGACGATCCCTTCTGGTATCCGGGCTTGTCCGACATCACCTCGCATGTTGATTTTACGGCCGTCGCCGAAGCCGGATTTGATGCGGGATTAAGCGTGCTCGGCTACACCAATCAGGCACAGTTTTTAATCAACTGCGGCATAGGTGAATTGCTGCAAGAAAAACTCGGCGTTGGTGACACGGTAACCGAAGCGAATTTACGTGCCAACGGCGCCGTTAGCGTGCTGCTCTCGCCCAATGAAATGGGCGAACTGTTCAAAGTAATCGCATTAGGGCGCGGCATGTCGCAGCCGCTATTGGGCTTTACGCGGGGCGACCGGGTGCATGCGTTGTAATAATACCTGCGGCGCCCCACGGCGCCACTTTCACCAGCAGCAACATCCCCGGCACCGCCAGCGCGGCGCACAACAAAAAGAAACCGACCCAGCCCATTTGCTCGACCAGCACACCCGTGGTGGCATTGATGAAAGTGCGCGGCACGGCGGCCAGACTTGTGAACAACGCAAACTGCGTGGCCGTATACAGCGGGTTCGTTGCCCGCGCAATAAAGGCCACAAATGCAGCCGTGCCCAGCCCCACGCCCAGCGACTCAAAGCCGATCACCAGCGCAAGCTGGCCAAGCTCTGCCGCCCCCACCGCCACGCGCGGGCCCAGCCAGGCCAGCCAGGCAAAGCCGAAAATCGACAACAACTGCACCACGCCAAACAACCACAGCGCACGGTTAATGCCGATTTTCACCATCCACAGCCCGCCTAATAAACCGCCGATCACCGCCGGCCACAAGCCCGCATTTTTAGCCACCACACCAATCTGCGATTTGGCAAATCCCATATCCAGATAAAACGGTGTCGCCAGCGCGGTGCACATCGAATCGCCCAGCTTGTACAAAAAGATAAACGCCAGAATCAGCACTGCCTCGCGCCAGCCTGCCCGGTGAATAAATTCGTGGAAAGGTTCCACCACCGCCTCGCGCAGGGTTTTTGGCGCGCTCCTGGCAACCCATGGTTCTGCCGCAAACAGAGCCATCAACAGCCCGGGCAGCATGAACAACGCAGTGATCATGAATACCTGAGACCACGGCAGATGATCTGCCAGAATCAGCGAGAGCGAGCCCGGCACCAGCCCGGCGATGCGATACGCATTGACATGCACCGAGTTGCCCAGCCCCAGCTCCCACTCCGGCAAAATCTCGCGGCGAAATGCATCCAGCGCAATATCCTGCGTGGCCGAAAACAGCGCAATAAAAATCGCCAGCCACACCACTGAACCGAGCGCTGCCGCAGGCGATAAAAATCCCATCGCAGCAATCGAGAACAACAAGCCGATCTGCGTAATCACCATCCAGCCACGCCGCCGCCCCAGCGGAGGAATGTAACGATCCAGCAGCGGCGCCCACAGAAACTTCCACGTGTAGGGAAACTGAATCAGCGCAAAAAAGCCGATGGTTTTGAGATTAACCCCCTCCGAGCGCAGCCACGCCGGCAACAGATTCAACAGCAGATACAACGGCAGGCCGGAAGAAAACCCGGTAAACACGCACAGCAGCATGCGCCGGTTGAGCAAGGGCTGAAGCCACGCCGGCCAAGCAGATCCATTAGCGCTGGTACGCATCAAAATTTTTTCAGCAGGTACGGTGCGCCGTAATTACTTGTATTTAATGTATGGATATAAATCATGGCGTCGCGCCCATTCAAGCATTGTGAGAAAGGAGAGATTATTGACTCGCATGTAATCGAACGATTACAATCAGGCAATGTATTCGATTAAACCGCTGCCCAAGTTTAGCGAATGGCTGAACAGTCTGCCTGATGCCTCAGTACGAGGCGTTATCTTGGCGCGCATCAAGCGTTTGGAGCTAAGGTCTGATGGGAGATGTGGAACCTATCGGCGACGGCGTATCAGAACTACGCATTCATTTTGGCGCGGGGTGGCGAATCTATTTTGTGCAGAGAGGTAAACAGGTAATCGTCTTGCTCGCGGGTGGTTCCAAACGTACCCAAAAGACAGACATCAAACGTGCCAAAGCACTGGCAGCGCTACTGGAATGACAGGAGAAAACCATGACCCAACGCATAAAAATAGCTGATTTAACCGACTTTGACGCCGCACCTTATCTTGATAGCGAAACAACAATTGCGGCTTATTTGACGGACATACTAGACGCCAATGACCCGGCTTTACTGGCTGCAGCGCTAGGCGATATCGCCAGAGCACGCGGCATGAGCGAAATTGCCAAAGCATCCGGCTTAACACGCGAAGCCTTGTACAAAGCACTCAGGCCTGACGCAAAACCACGTTATGACACCATCGCAAAAGTCTGCGGCGCGCTAGGCGTGCGACTGGTAGCACAGGCGATTCATCCTTGAGCTTCAGCAAGCCAAACGACAAACGTCATAGTTTATCCAGCGGACTCATCACGCCGCGCCCGCCTTTGTTGAGAACATGGGTGTAAATCATCGTCGTAGACACATCGGAATGGCCGAGCAATTCCTGCACCGTACGAATGTCGTAACCGCCTTCGAGCAAATGTGTGGCGAAGGAATGGCGCAGCGTATGTGGCGTTGCCGGCTTGGTCAGCCGCGCGGCAGTCACCGCTTTTTTCATCGCCCGTTGCAAAAGCTTTTCATCGAGATGATGACGACGCTGCCGACCGCTGCGCGGGTCGGTTGAATAGCTGCCGGAACAGAATGCATATTGCCAGGCCCATTCGGTTGCCGCGTTAGGATATTTTTTCGCCAGCGCATCCGGCAGCCAGACCTCGGCCTTGCCTGCCGCCAGATCATCCTCGAAGATCACACGGCGGCGTTGCAGATGTTCGGCCAGCGGGGCAGCCACTGCGGACGGCAACATCGTCACCCTATCCTTGCCGCCCTTGCCATCGCGAATCAGGATTTCATTGCGGCCGAAATCCACATCCTTCACTCTCAAGCGCACACATTCCATCAGACGCATGCCCGTGCCATAAAGCAGCTTGCCCATCAGAGCATACACGCCGTCCATGCGATCTAGCACGGCACGCACTTCGGCCGTTGTCAAAACAACCGGCAGCCGTTGCGGCCGTTTTGCACGCGTCACGTTATCCAGCCACGGCAAATCGACTTTCAGCACCTCGCGGTAAAGAAAAAGCAAGGCCGAGAGCGCCTGATTCTGCGTCGAGGCTGACACGCCGCCTCGCACCGCCAGATCAGTCAGAAACACCTCCAGTTCTGGCGCACCCATTTCTTGCGGATGGCGCTTGCCATGAAAAAGAATAAAGCGTTTAATCCAATCGACATAAACACTTTCAGTGCGGATGCTGTAATGTTTCACCCGCAGCTTGTCGCGCACCTGATCGAGCAGTTTGGGTGGCGAGTTGATCACCGGGGTGTCTTGAGTCGGCATTTCCAGAATACAATCAAAATATATTTAATTTTTTCAGTTAGATAAACCAAGATGAACCAAGTTAGACACCTACTATGGTCAGAATATACACCGGTTAGGGTGTCTACTTAACGTTGGGCCTCATATGGAATATTGCCATGCACATAGCCATTCTCACCTTCGAAGGGTTCAATGAACTCGACTCCTTGATCGCCTTGGGCGTACTCAATCGCATCAAGAAACCTGGCTGGCGAGTAACGCTCTCATGCCCCGCGCCGTCTGTCACTTCGATGAACGGCGTAACCGTGCATGCCCAGTCAACGTTGGCCGAAGCCTGCGCAGCGGATGCAGTTATTATCGGAAGCGGCATTCAAACCCGGGACATCGTAAACAACCCTGAGCTAATGGCGAAGCTCCAGCTAGACCCTGCACGCCAGCTAATCGGTGCCCAATGTTCCGGCACGCTGCTTCTGGCGAAGCTTGGTCTCCTTGGTAGCGTTCCCGCATGTACTGACCTCACCACGAAACCTTGGGTACAGGAGGCTGGCATCGAGGTTCTCAATCAGCCTTTTTACGCTCAAGGTAACATTGCAACCGCAGGTGGCTGCTTTGCGTCGCAGTATCTTGCCGCTTGGATCATCGCCCGCACCGAGGGCGAAGAGGCCGCGAGAAATGCACTTCACTATGTCGCGCCGGTCGGCGAGAAGGAAGAGTATGTTTCCCGCGCAATGAAGAATATTGCTCCCTATCTGCCGTAGCCCCGTGAGCAATGACGCCCAACCCTACGCTCAAGCGGGACTGCGCAAAAGCGCGCAGCCCCTTAGCTTCACGTTAGGCAACAATGTCCTTCCAGTAGCCTGGCACAACAATATGGAGAATTAAATGCTTATCCTTGAGATTGCTGTAGGGGTTTTTATCGGCGGAATAGTCCTACGGGCAGTCGGTTTGTTTCGGGACAAAAAGCAGACCGGAAATGTTCAAAGGCAAGCTGAAGTACTTCAAGAGCGAGCCGAACAGATTGACTCTGAACTAAAGAAAATGAAGTCCAAAGTTGCTGAGATCGAGGAGGCTCTTGAGGATATTCGTCCTATTGCTGACGACATTGATCCCATGCGTATGGCAATGCAGTATTACCAAGGAGAAGGGGTGCCGCAAGATTACGCGGAGGCTATGAAGTGGTGTCACTTAGCGGCAACACAAAGCAATACGTTCGCTATAAATATGCTCGGGCATATGTACCAAGAAGGAGAAGGCGTAGAGCCAGACTTTGCAGAGGCCATAAAGTGGCATCGTCTGTCGGCTGAGAAGGGAGATAGCTTCGGCCAAAATATGCTTGGTTTGGCCTATGCGAAAGGTCAAGGCGTAGGACAGGACTATCTTGAAGCACTGAGGTGGCATCGCCTGTCGGCAGCGCAGGGGCACGCTGCGGCAATGTTTAATCTCGGGTGTATGTACCGCAATGGTCAAGGTGTCGAGCAAGATTGTATTCGCGCGCGCATGTGGTACATGCTTGCTTCTGCCAATGGCAGCGGTGAAGGAGAGTATTTCCTTCTAGAAATGAACGATGAGATGACGCCTGAGCAAATTAAAGAAGCCGAAGCCATGGCACAAAGCTGCATGAATAACGGCTATCAAGACTGCGAATGCTAGGTGGGTAACTGTAACTTTCGACGTCTCGCCAGCACCGACTTTAGCGGTAGTTGTTTGCCTAACCTTGCATTCGAGAGGGACGCCGCAAAAGCGCGGCGCCCCTCAACTTAACGTTAGCCACCAACAGGGCGACCCGAATGCCACAGATGATCAAGCGCTATCAAGTCTTTGTTAGTTCTACCTATGCAGATCTGAAGGATGAACGAAGCCGCGTCATTCAGACACTGATGGAGATGGACTGCATTCCCTCAGGAATGGAGCTATTTCCGGCTGCCGATGAAGAGCAGTTTGAGTTCATCAAGAAAGTCATTGATGACTGTGATTACTACCTTCTAATCATTGGCGGACGCTATGGATCAACGACAGAAGAGGGAGTGAGCTACACCGAGAAAGAGTACGACTATGCAATCCAGAAGGGGTTGAAAGTCGTCGCTCTCCTACATGGACAGCCTGATGATATCCCTGTGGGAAAGACTGACAAGGATGCCGCGCTAGCAGAGCGCCTTGCCGCCTTCCGAGCAAAAGTTGAAACGAACCGTCTTGTGAAATACTGGAAAACGGCAGATGAACTGCCCGGCATTGTTTCCCTGAGCTTATCGAAAACGATCAAGACATATCCCGCTGCCGGTTGGGTACGTGGCGGCAGTTCCGCATCGTCTGAGATTTTGCAGGAACTGAACGCTGTCAGAAAACAGAACGAAGAATTTCGCGAGTTGCTTGCTGCAGCCAATGCACGCGACGTACCTAAGATAGCTGATATTGCGGGACTGGATGAGCAGTTCGCGCTGAAAGGAAAGTATCAAAATCAGTACCAAGGCCAAAAATTTTCATGGCAGTCCTCTCTGACTTTCGGACAGATGTTTGCGCTCATCGCTCCCTACTTAATTGAACATCCAAACGATGGTATTGTTAAAAGCAAGCTCACCCGCTCTGTTCTAAAATCCCAAGAACATGACCCCCACGATTGTGAAATCGAGGATCAGCTTTATCAAACATTCAAGATTCATCTCAAAGCCCTCGGCTTGATCGACCTCAAGTACACCAGTGCAACAAAAGGTGGAGTGGCGCTCTTCTGGTCGCTCACCCCCAAAGGTGAACAAGTGATGACAGAACTTCGGGTGGTGCGAAAAGATGGCTAACCTTGCAGTCAAGCGGGACTGCGCAAAAGCGCGCAGCCCCTTACTTTTACGTTAGAGGGCAAGAACTCTATGCAGCCAGTGAAACAGAAATGGAATGCTGAGGATTACGCGAAAAATTCTTCGGCACAGTTACAGTGGGCGCAGGAGCTTATTTCAAAGCTTGCCTTGCAGGGTTGCGAATCTGTGCTTGATATCGGATGTGGAGACGGAAAGATCGGCGCACTGCTTGCGCAAGTGGTCAAAAACGGAAACGTCCTTGGTATTGATCTGTCTGAAGGCATGATTCGTCTTGCCTCAGAGCAATTTCCCTCGGCGAAAAACCCCAACCTGTCCTTCCTGCATATGGACGCGACAGACATTCATCTTTCCGAGAGATTCGATATCGCATTTTCAAACGCCACCCTTCATTGGGTACGAAACCACGTCGCAGTCCTTCGGGGTGCGCACAGCTGTCTAAAAACTGGCGGCAAGATTTTGTTTCAAATGGGTGGACGTGGAAATGCAACCGAAGTGTTTGGCGCCATTCAGGCGGTTCTACAGCAGCCCAAATGGCTACAGTATTTTGAAGGCTTCATACCACCCTACCACTTTTATGGGCCGGAAGAATATGAAACATGGCTATTGGAAAGCAGCTTTCGCCCGGGGCGTGTTGAGCTAGTACCGAAAGATATGCAGCATCAAGGCGTAGAAGGCCTTACAGGTTGGCTACGGACAACTTGGTTCCCATATACAGACTGCTTGCCAAGCGAATTCCGTGACACGTTTCTTGCGGAGGTGGTGGAAAATTATATGGCGGCACATCCGATTGATGCTCTTGGCAACACACACGTCAAAATGGTGCGCTTGGAGGTTGAAGCGTATGCCCTCTAACCCTACGCTCAAGCGGGACTGCGCAAAAGCGCGCAGCCCCTTAGCTCCACGTTAGGCGTCTATATGTCTACTCTCATTGCAATTGGTCACATTGTCGGCGCGCTCATTGCGCTAGTGGCGTTTGGCCTAGGTATCCTGATGCTTTCTGGCTGGGAGATCGAGCGCAATCGCAAGTCAGCATTTCAAGAAATGTCTCTTGATCTTGGCATTCCTGTCGGCGAGCTAGACAACGATGAGCATCAGGCGAAGGTAGTTCAGTTTGCTGCCACCAGATTTAGTTCCGAACTCCTTCGCAATCGATTGTCAGATCTATGTGGGTGGGTACAGACGGGCTGGGGATGGTTGGGTACGCTTCTTCAGGCCGGCGTTTTACTCGGAGTCATTTGGTACACCATCACAGGCGACCTATCCAATAGCGTCTATGCATGGTGGATCATCGCAGTGGCGTTCTTCTTCTGGATTTCGTCGGTGCTTTTCGCTCTAACCTGTAAGCTGCTAACTGGTCGCTTTCCCGGCCAAGCAAGGCAAGCACGCAAGATGCTAGCTGAGGCCGTTGAACAACAACGATCCGTCGTTGCAAACTACGAGGCGAACACATGACACCGCCTAACCCGGCGCTCAACCTCGCTCCCTTTGGTCGCTGGACGCTGCGCGATAAAGCCGCGCAGCGCCGGTTAGCTCTACGTTGAGGCTGTAGAAAAACCCATTTTCAGCCGAAATTTCTTCTCCCAAAGCGCGGCGCTGGCCGCGCTTTTTTGTTTTTGAACTGCTGAATTTGGGGGAATAAAAAAGTCGGCGCTGATGATACGGCGTCTCAGGTACTTTCAGGCGATCATTTCGCCCCCCCACGGCCGCTCTGCCCTACTGCGCATACCCGTGATGCGCCAGCTTCTCGATGTTGTGCACCAGGCAGTAGAGCTTCCACTGCGTATCCACCTTCTTCTGTCCGCGTAGCGTGAAATGGTCCAGCCGCTTGTTGTACCGCAGATTGCCGAACACCCGTTCCACCGTCGCGAAACGACCACCGTAAAAGGCTCGCCCCTGTTCCGAATCGATAGCGCGCTTCATGAGGTCGGTGACACGCTCCGCCTCAGGGTCGGCTTTGCCGCGGAAGAAACACACCTGCCGCGTCTGGGTCTTCTCTGGCGTGCGCAGGCACTGCTCTCGCTGGGCGCACGGCACACAGTCGCGCAGTGCCCCCTGGAACTTGGTACCGATCTGGCCGTTGTGAATGCAGTTGGCTCCATTCTGGTATAGCGACTTCCCCGCAGGACAAAGACAGGTGCCCAGCACCGGGTCGTAGGCAAAGTCCTTGGGTCGGTAGTGTTTGGCGCTTTTCTTCGGGTGCACCTTGTCGTACAGCGGATCGGGCTGGGCTTTGTACCTGTCTCGATTCTTGAAGCGCTCATCCCGCTGGCGCATCTGATTGTCGGCGATCAGCGCGGGAATTTGCTGTTCAGCCAGTGCGATCAGGTTGGCCTCGGAGTGGTAGCCCGCATCGGCGGTGATCAGCGTCTGATGGGTGCGAATGGGGGCAGTGGCTGCGACCATCGGCAAGAGCAATTCCTGTTCTGAACCCGTCCCATGGGCTTGCGCCTCAATGATGATCTGGTGCCGGTCATCAACGGCAGCGACGCCGCAGTAGCCCTGAATGACGCCCTTGGAGGTCGCCATCTTGGCGGACTCGTTATCGGTGCGGTTGCTCTTGCGGATACTGCCCTTGGTGCCCTAGCGATCATCGGGGTTGGCGTCAAGCCAGTCGCGCAGTTGGGCCGCATCGCGGGTGAGGCGTTCGATTCGCCGGGCAGTCTTCTCGGTCAATACGGGTTCGCTGGGCAGGGCATCGTTCTCGCGGTGGCGGGCGAGCATGGTTTGGGCGGCCGCTTCGAGCTTGGCGGCTTGACGCTCGAAGTCGGCGCGGGTACCGCTTTTGCCCTTCGATGCGTTGCTGGGCAGCTTGACGCCATCGATGGCGAACATTTCATGTCCAATAAGGCCTTGACGGTCGCACAGGTAGAGCACTTGGGCGAAGAGCTTGGCAATGTCTTCGCCTAAACCAGAGACGAAGGCGGCAATCGTCGTAAAGTGCGGGACG
>DATCQI010000179.1:0-9379 GCA_036569545.1 Rugosibacter sp.
CGACTAATTCTTTTGGCGTCATGCCTTGGCTGTTGCCCAAAGTGACAAGAATGTCAAACTGGGAAAGCGTCAGCCCCTGTTGAAGGATGTGCGCGCTGGCATAGCCTTCAAAGGCCTGATAACAGTGGACAAGCTCCCTCAGAGTGAAGCGGAAATTTGCCTGTGGCATACTGTGAAATGACTATAGAATTTAGTTCTAACAAGGACTAATATAACAGTGGGTTAGGCCGGAGTCAATGAAAATGCTTATCGGCAAGGTGTGGCTTAGCCAGGTATCGAGAAGCTACTCAGCGAACAGATCAAACAATAAATTGCGCAGCCATTGGCTTGCTGGATCACGATGTGATCGGGCATGCCATAGCAGGTTGATGTCTGTTAGAGGCAGGCTAACCGGGTGAGGCACATATATCAAGCCAAAGGGATCGCAAAGAATTTCTGCCAGTTTGTTGGGTACCGTGGCCACAAGGTCGGTGTCACGCAACAAATAACCTGTGCTAAGAAAGTGCGACACGCGCAATTTTATTTTCCGCTGTGGGGTTTTGTTTGCCATGATTTTGTCCAGCAGTTCGTAGTCGCTACCTTCGGTGACGATAGACAGGTGGTCAGCAGCCTGGAATTCATTTATCCCGAAAGGGCTGCCGGCCATGGGATGACCGCGTCGAAAGGCGCAAACGTAATGCTGCTGAAACAGCCGGCGCTGGAAAAAGCCAGCCTGCAAGTGTGGTAGATGGCCGACAGCGAAGTCAATGTCACCAGATTCTAGCGCGAGCTTAAGCGCGCTTCCGGCACCGGCATGGGTTGTCTGTAGCGTAACTTCCGGCGCTTCTTTAGCTAGTCGGTCCATCAGCTTCGGTATCAAATAACTTTCACCAATATCGAAGGCGGAGATTACAAATTTACGGGAACTTTTAGCAGGGTTAAAGCTTGTCAAATGGCTGAGCGTTTCCTGAATGGTTGCTAATGCCTGTGCCAACGGCACGACTAATTCTTCTGCGCAACACGTGGGAGTCATCCCGGCGGAGGTACGAACAAAGAGCTCGTCACCGGTTAATTGTCGCAAGCGTTTAAGCGTGTTGCTCATCGCGGGTTGCGAAAGCCCCAGGTTATCCGCTGCGCGTGAGACATTTCTGTCGATATACAGACGGTGGAAGGCGACCAAAAGGTTAAGGTCAATCGAACGAAGTTTCATATTTTGAAAATCTGCATTGTTAGCTGTCGTTTATTGATTATATGAATGGAAACTATTATATGGACAAGATTTTTGGATACCGTTAACATTGTATGCTTCGTTCCCAGTCCGTTTGAGCGCAGCCCAATATAGGCTGGGGTGTTAGTATTTTTTAAATCATCAGGAATTGACGCATGAATACGCGCGTAAAAGTATGCAAGCTGGGAGATGTTGCCCCAGGTGAAATGAAACCAGTGAATGTGGCTGGCTTAAAACCCATTGCCATATACAACCTTGATGGAACGCACTATGCGACCAGCAATATTTGCACCCACAATATAGCAATGTTAACTGATGGTTATTTTGAGGGTGAGGTCGTTGAGTGTCCGTTGCATGGAGGTAGTTTCGATATTAAAACGGGTGAACCGCTGTCGTTCCCCTGCGAGATTGCGCTACAAACCTACCCTGTCGTCGTTGAGGGTGATGAGGTTTATATTGAGGCAGAAGTAGAAGTGTAGTTTTAGAAGCATAGTTTTTTGCTGTTGTGTTGTCGTTGTGTTTGATGTTTTATCGATCACGTTATAAAAAAAAGCAAAAAAGCGTGATTTTTTTGTTTTTGACTTCTTTTCTGGAGATTTTTTATGAAGGTACTCGCCTTTGAGCAGTTGGCTTATCGCCATTTCGCATCGGATTACGCAAGCAAGTACGATTCGATAACCACTATGCCGTACCACGCGCTGGTTGATCGTAAGCTGATGCATCAAGACCACATGCATTTTCTGGATGAAATGATGCACGCGGCTCGTTCCGGGTTTGATGGTTTGGCTACGACCGAGCATGAACAGGCGAGCTATGACATTCTGCCGAATCCGAATTTGCAAATGTCTGCATTGGCATACATGACTCAAAGCGAAGGGCTGGATGTCGGACTTGCTTGTGTTGGGCGTTCCTTGGCAAAGTCACGGGAGCCTCTCAGGATTGCTGCCGAATACGCAGTTTTGGATCAAATCAGTGCCGGGCGTCTGGTTGCCGGGTTCCCGATTGGCTTAAGTTACGACGTTAACCGTAACAACGGAATTCCTCCGATCGAGACGCGTGCGCGGTTTTACGAAAATCTCGAGTTGATCAAAAAAGCATGGGCCGCGAAAGAGGTTTTCTCGTGGAATGGTAAATACAATAAATTCCCGGAAGTTAACACCTGGCCACGTCCATACCAGGATAAGCCCCCTGTATGGACGCCAGCAGTGGGTAACCCAGTTACCCTGGCAGGTATCCTCGATAATGATGATGCGTTCTTGTACCTTAGCTGGTTTGGCCCCAAGCTGACTGGTCAGCGAGTTTTTGACCGGTACTGGGATCTGGCCGAAGAACGGGGTAAAGATCGCAACCCTTACCGGCTGGCATTTGTTCAGGCTGTATTTGTGGGTGAGACAGAAGAAGAAGCTCATCGTGAGTATGGGCCGCATATTGAGCAAGGTTACAGAACGGGGCTTGGTAGTATCCCTATGCAATCACTGGGCTTACCCGGATATATTGATATTAAAGGGGTAGAGTTTCTAATTAAAGACCCAGGCGATTTTGGTATCGTCCCAAAGATGCGCACGATTGAATACAAAGAGCTGGTTGAACAGCAATGTGCGATTGTTGGTGATGCCGAGTCTGTTACCCAGCAGCTTCTCGAGATGGTCAAAAACTTCCGCATTGGGCACCTTGTATTGATGGTTCACATTGGTTCCATGCCGCATGAGTTAGTCATGAAAAATATCGACTTGCTTAGCAAGCATGTGCTTCCCAAATTGAAGAGTACTTGGGAAGATGAAAACTGGGAAAACCGCTGGTGGCCGAGTGGCGCACGGTAATTCTGCACTAATTGGCTTTGTCGCCATGCTTGTTGTTACTTTTAATACAGTAAATAAAGTCTTGTGATGCTGAGTTTGAAGGCTTAGCACACCAAAAATTAGGAGAATTTAATGTCTACTCAAGTCGTGATCAAAGGCCCCGAGCGTACAGAAGTCGTCAAGGCATGGAATGATCAGATCGATGTTCAAGTAAAAATTGCAGGTAATGGTCCTGCCTTGGTTTATCTGCACCCTGCCGCCGGCTTGTACTGGGACCAGTTTCTCGACAAACTGGCTGAAACTCATACGGTCTATGCGCCGGAAATGCCGGGTACAAGCTTTGGTGATCCGTACGCCATTCACAAGGTGGATACCTTCCTTGATCTCGTACTGATCTACGAGGAAGTTCTGCGCAAGCTAGGCCTCAAACGCCCGGTAGCGATCGGTCAGTCTTTTGGCGGCATGCTGATGTGTGATCTGGCGGCACATTTCCCGGATATTTTCAGCAAAATCATCCCGCTGGACCCCGCAGGATTGTGGCGTGAGGACATTCCAGTGCTGACCAACCAGCTGTACATCGATAAGCCAGAAAACTTGCCAGGTTATCTGTTCCTTGATCCGTCGATCCCTGCCGCACAGGCGATGTTTACGCCGCCATCGGACCCGGAGCAGATGGTCAAGCACATCGCGCATTTGGTCTGGTCGCTGGGCTGTGTTGCCAAATTCATATGGCCTTTCCCTGATCAAGGCTTGGCCAAGCGTATTCACCGGATTAATGTGCCTACATTAATTATTTGGGGTAAACAAGATAAGCTAATTCCAGTGGCTTACGCAGAAGAGTTTAAAAAGCGTATTGCAAATTCTCGCGTTGAGATCATTGATCAATCAGGCCATATTCCGCAGATGGAGCAGCTGGATAAAACGTTGGCTTTGGTCAAAGCCTTTATTGCCAGCTAGAGCGCAGGTTTATGGAAAATAGTTTTTCGATCAAGGTTGATGGCACTGGCGAAGAGTTTTCTGTTGCTGCCGACACTCTTCTGGGGGCAGCTTTGCGCCAAGGCCTGGGGTTTCCCTACGAGTGCAATTCAGGTGGGTGTGGTAGCTGCATGTTTGAGATCGTCTCGGGCGAAGTTAAAGAACTATGGCCTGATGCACCGGGGCTGTCCGTCAAAGCGCGTGAACGTGGGCGGCGGTTGGCTTGTCAGTGCGAGCCAACCAGTGATTGCGTCATTAAAATACGGCTTAAAAATGACTATGTGCCATTGCATCGCCCAGCGCGAGTGGCTGCTACTTTGGTTGAGGTACGCAAGCTCACGCATGATTTGACTGAGTTCTGTTTTCAAGCACCTGAGCCGGCAGCTTTTTTGCCGGGGCAATTCGCTTTGCTGCATTTGCCAGGTGTTGAGGGCGCACGTGCGTATTCCATGTCCAATTTGCCCATAGATGATGGCGGTACCTGGAATTTCATTATCCGCCACGTACCCAAGGGCAGAGGGACTACGGTACTGTTCACCCAGCTTAAAACAGGCGATCAAATTGAAATCGATGGACCGTACGGCTTGGCCTATCTTCGCCCAGATAGCCCGCGAAACATTGTTTGCATTGGCGGCGGTTCGGGTCTTTCACCGATGGTCTCGATCGTCCGTGCCGCAGTGCGCGATCCTCGTTTGGCGAACCGAAAAATTACCTTTTTTTATGGCGCACGTACCCCCGATGACCTGTGTATCGAAGAGTTACTGGCTCGTGATCCCCTCATGGCCGAGCGTGCAGTTATTATTCCGGCAATATCCACGCTTACCGAGGGCTGGTCGGGTGAGCAAGGCTTCATTCATGAAGTCATGCAGCAAAAATTAGCCACAGGTTTTGAACATTGCGAATTTTACTGCTGTGGTCCCCCGCTCATGATGGACGCCATTCAGCGGTTATTGCTGCTGGATAAACATGTCCCTGCACAACAGCTGCATTTTGATCGGTTTTATTAAAATTTATTGAAACTCTTGAGGATCCTTACAAATGAGTAATACGTCTCGTGTACTGTCTGTCAACGATATTAATGGTGCCTGGGCAATTATGCCAACCCCCGCCAAGCCTGGTGCTGAAGACTGGCGCATGACGGATAGTGTTGATCTGGATGAGGTGGCGCGTGTTGCCGAAGAACTGGTGAAGTCGGGCGTTAATGGCATCCTTTCATTGGGTACTTTTGGCGAAGGTGCTTCCCTCACGTGGGAAGAAAAGCGTCAGGTGATCGGCACGATGGTCGAGACTGTGCGCGGACGTGTGCCTTACTTCTGCGGGACCACAACAACTAACACGCGTGACACGATTCAGCAAACCAAAGAGGCGTACGATATTGGCGCTGATGGCACCATGCTGGGGTTGCCCATGTGGCAGATTTGCGACACCAAAAGTGCTGTAAATTTCTACCGTGATGTTGCAGAAGCTGTGCCGGATATGTCGATCGCGGTGTATGCCAATCCCGAAGCGTTTAAATATGATTTTCCGCGGCCTTTCTGGGCACAGGTTGCGGATATTCCGCAAGTGGTTACCTGTAAATACATTGGTGTCAGCGCCCTGTATATGGACCTGATGCTGACCAAGGGGAAAATTCGCTTTCTGCCACTCGATATGGAATATGTTCCGGCTGCCAGGATTGATCCGGAAAATATTACTGCCTTCTGGACAAGCGGTACCAACTGTGGTCCGCTCCCTGCGTTGCGCCTGCGCGATGAAGTGATCAAGGCGAAAAAAACCGGTGACTGGACAAAAGCCACCGAGATACAAAATGCGATTCTCTTCACAGCACAGACATTGTTCCCCAATGGCTCGTTTAAAGAATTTTCTACCTATAATATTCAGATCGAAAAAGCCCGTTTCAACGCGGGTGGATGGATGAATGCAGGACCTGCACGGCCCCCTTATCGTTTTGATACCGTGCCCGAAGCCTATCTTGAAGGTGCACGTGAGTCCGGTCGCCGCTGGGCTGATCTTCACACAAAGCTCAGCCAGCAAGGGGCTTGATGTTTACGGTAGTTCTTCTTGAGGGAAGTGCTCCGCACTTCCCCAATTTTTGTTACCTTAAGCACTTAAGCGCTTAGGAAAAGAAAGTGAGTTCCATGAAAAAACAGCTTGAATTCTTCTTCGACTTTATGAGTCCGTTTGCCTACTTGGCAGAGACTCAACTGGGGGCATTAATTGACAAGTTTGGGTTGGATGTTCGCTATGTTCCTCTGGACCTTCCCGTGGCGAAATTGGCGGCGGGGAATACAGGGCCATCAAATCGCCAAGTGCCCGCCAAGTTGCGTTACTTAACAGCGGATATGCAGCGGTGGGCTAAACGCTATCATCTGCCACCCTTAGTATTCCCATCAAATTTTGCTTCGGAACGCGCCAACCGGGGTTTGTTTTATGCTATTGACAAAGGCCAGCAGCGTGATTACGTACACCAAATGTTCCAGGCTGTTTGGGGGCGAGGTGAAGATATGACTGATGAATCGGTGTTGCGCCGCGTGGCCGAAGGTCTGGGCTGGTCAGGGGATGAGTTTCTGGCCTATACGGTGGGGGAAGGGTCTGCCCAGCGTTTTGCCGAGGCGAATAAAGAAACGCATGAAAGAGGCGTATTTGGCGTGCCGACCATGTTTGTTGATGGAGAAATGTGGTGGGGCAATGACCGTCTCCAGTTTGTTGAAGAATATCTGGCATCGCAATCCAGCTAATCATTCCTGGCATTGCACAGATGTTTTATTCAAATCAGGCCATAGGTGAAGGGCTGAAAAATTAAGGAGTTTTTATCATGATTGATGTAGCCAGTTTGGTTGATGTAAAAAACGGCACCCAAGCCAAGAGCATATTCTGGGACGAGCAAATTTATCAACTTGAGTTGGAGCGTATTTTTGATCGCTGCTGGCTGTTTCTCACTCATGACAGTCTGATTCCTAACCCGGGTGATTTCACCACAGCGGTCATGGGTGAAGACGAAGTCATCATCATTCGCCAAATGAATGGCAGCGTGAAAGCATTTTTGAACGTGTGCGCCCATCGTGGCACACGCGTGTGCTCGGTTGAGGCCGGTAATACACGTTCCTTCACTTGCACCTACCATGGCTGGTCTTATGGCCTGGATGGCTCGTTGCAGGCAGTCCCCTTTGAAAATGAGTTCTACAAAGGTGTCCTCGATAAATCGACCCACGGCCTTATCGAAGTTCGTGCTGAGAGCTACATGGGCTTTTGGTATGGCAACTTTGATAAAACCGCACCCAGCCTGTATGACTACCTGGGCGATTATCGCTTTTATCTTGATGTCTGGATGGATTCCACGGGCGGTGCTGAACTCATTGGCCCCCCCACGCGCACCTTGCTCAACTGCAACTGGAAAACCCCGGCAGAAAACTTTGTGGGCGATGCTTACCACGTGGGCTGGACCCACGCGGCTTCGCTCAGTGTGCTCGGTGGCGAGCTCTCTGCTTTGTCGGGCAACAAAATGGTGCCGCCAGATGGTGCGGGCACGCAAATCACAACGCGTTTTGGCCATGGTTTGGGTATTTTGACCAACGCAGGTCCGGCACTATTGAGTGGGCCCGCTGGCGATTTGGCGCGTAAATGGTATGCCGAGAACCGCCCTAAAGTAGCTGAAAAACTGGGCAAAACACGGGGTGGTTACTATGGTAGCCACTTTAACTCAAACGTGTTCCCGAATAACTCTTACCTGTGGGGTACCAACACATTCAAAGTGTGGGCGCCACGCGGGCCGCGCAGTATTGAAGTATTTACTTGGGGCATCGTTGAGAAAAACATGCCTGACGAGGTTAAAGAAGCTGTGTACGACATGGCAACGCGCACTTTTGGTACAGCCGGCATGCTCGAAGGGGACGATGCAGACAACATGGAATCGATGACCCAGCTCAATCGAGGTCGGCAGATTCGTAAAGGTCGCCTGAACTCGCAAATGGGCATGGGCGGCGATAAAGTGGATGAAGAAAGTGGCGCAATCATAGGCGCTTCTGCCGTGGGTGAAACATCCTACCGGGGCTACTACCGCGCTTACCGTGAGTTTCTGATGGCTGAGAGCTGGGATGAGCTGCTGAGTGCAGATCCAGACGCCTGGAAGCGTGAGTTTTTAGGCAAGTAAGTCAAAACCATCATTAATCTGAGTTACTTGAGCCATAACTCAACTTATCTCAACTCAAGCAAAAACCAAAAGTGAGGAAGTCCCAATGGACGGATTAAAACCTGTTTCACATGATATGTATCATGAAATCGAACAAACGCTGTATCAAGAAGCACGCTTGATTTGCGAAGCGCGCCTGCGTGAATGGCTGGATACCATGATTGATCAGGATATTCTGTATCAAGCCGTCTCTCGCCAGCTACGTGTGCTCAAAGACACCCGGTATGCTGCTAAAGATCATGTGAATATCTTTAACGAGAATTATCACTACCTTGCCATGCGCGTGACGCAGAGTGAATCCCCCATGCAATGGACAGCTGATCCGCGTGAAATTGTCCGACATTTTATTAATAACCTGGAAGTGTATGAGGGTGAAAACCCAGGCGAATACAAAGTGTTTGCTAACTGTTATGTCGTGCGCAATCGTCGTATTTATGAGGAGATGACCTACAGTTACTCACGTAAAGACGTCTGGCGTAAAGATGCCAAGGGGCAGTTGCGCTTGGTTAAACGGCTGAGCGAGGTGGATGAGCGGTTTATGCGCGGTAAAAACCTGAACTTCATTTTGTAACATGTTGTAAATAAGCAACATGGGTTGAAAAATTTGTTTTACTGGCTTTTTTGATGTATTTTTCGCAACGTGATGGTCTATCCGTTATGGCGATACAAAAATAAGTTTAAAAAAAAGCGGGAGAAAAACAGAAAAAGTCTGAAGCTCTTGCTTTATTTTATGTCGGTCTGATTTGATTCAATTCAATTCAATTCGTAGTAACACTGTAGTTGTAACCAAGTTTGCATGCCTTAAGGTGTGACCAATTTTTTTAACCTCAGGAGGGGAAGTTAATGACTCAGAAACGACTCGAAAAGTCGGCGCTGGTAACACGGTGGCTACGTGCTGGCCTGGTTCCATTGCTGCTGACCAGCTTTGTTAGTCCGGCACTGCATGCCGAGGAGCTGCCCAGTATTGCTGGTGATAGCACACCAAGTGTTGCACTCACTCCCAGTGAAACCAGAATCTATTACGAAAACGACACCCGCGTGCGCGGCAAAGATGCTACAGGCAATAGTGTCGGTCTTTCCAAGTTTCGTAACACCCTCAAGGTGGATCACACGCGTGATCTGGGCAATGGCTGGGAATTCAGAGGAAGGTTTCGTGCCTCGTATGATGGCGTGTATGACCTGAACGATGAAGAGTATGGCAAGAATGCC
>DATCQI010000180.1:0-2830 GCA_036569545.1 Rugosibacter sp.
ATGACCCTGTCTGGCTGGCATCAGGGCCACTCGAGGACAAGCTGGCCTTGTGGGATGCTGTTTTCAAAACGGCTGCGGACTCTGAAAACGACGCAAGCAATGAAGAGCGCTGGCAATTGCACACCGAAGCGCAACTGCTCGAAGCCATGCAGGTGCTGGCTACGCGCATCGGCGCGATGGGGCTGGAACCCGAACTAACGCGGGTACAGCCGCGCATCATCGAATTCGAATCCCCGTTCGTGCATCTGACTGCGGAAGTGCTGCGCTTTACCGAAGGCTGGCGGGTGCGCCATGCCGAGCCTACCGCTGAGCACGAGGACGAACGGCACATGATGGTGCTGGTCGATCAATGCCGCGACGTGATGGCTCGTGCGCGGCGCAACGCGGCCAACGAGGGCACCAGCCTCAGCCTCACCTATCTGCTGGTGCGCACAGAACAATGCCTGCACAGGCTGGTGCAGCTAACCGGCGTACTATGCGCACGCTTCCAGCCTGATGCGCGCGAGGCTACAGTCGACCGCTGGGTGCGCCTGACGCATGATCTGGTGCAAGGAGAAAACCGCCGCCACAGCCTGCGTGAACCCTTTCGGCGCCTCACTGGCCTGCTCGCGCTACGCGTGACCGAAAATGCCCACCGCACTGGCGAACACTACATCACCACGGACCGCGCCGAATATGTCGCCATGTGGCGCTCGGCCGCCGGTGGCGGCTTCATCGTCGGCTTCATGGCGCTGATCAAGCTGCTGCTGGGCAAGTTCATTTTTGCGCCGCTCGTCTATGTAGTCATGTATAGCCTGAACTATTCGCTGGGTTTTGTGCTGATTCACGTGCTGAATTTCACGCTGGCGACCAAGCAGTCGGCGATGACTGCCGCCACCATCGCCGAGAGCATCGATAAATCCGCAGGCAAGACGCGCGACTTGCACCGCCTGGCCGACCTGGTGGTGGCCACCCTGCGCAGTCAGTTCGCGGCCATCATCGGCAATGTCGCCATCGCCATTCCCACGGCGACACTCATTGCGCTGGCCTACCAGACGGTAGTCGGTCAGCCTGTGGTGCCGCTGGTCAAGGCACAACATCTGTTGCACGATCTTTCACCATTCACCAGCCTGGCGCTGCCGCATGCGGCACTGACCGGCGTGCTGCTGTTTTTTGCCGGCTTGCTGTCAGGATTTTTCGACAACAAGGCAGCTTACGACCGCATCCCCGAACGCATCGCGCATCTGGGCTGGCTGCGCCGCCTGGTCGGCCCGCAACGCGCCGACCGTTTCGCCAACTATATCGGGCGCAACCTGGGCAGCCTGGCCGGCAACTTTTTTCTGGGCATCATGCTCGCCAGCCTGGCGCCCCTCGGTGACTTTCTCGGCTTGCCGCTGGATGTGCGACATGTCACGCTATCTTCGGCCAATTTCGCCTTCGCCTTGGCTGCGCTGGATTTCCATATCGGGTGGCTGGCGCTGCTGGATGCACTGGGCGGCCTGGCGCTGATCGGCATCGTCAATCTCGCTGTCAGCTTTGCCCTCGCCTTATGGGTAGCGCTCAAGGCGCGTGGTGCCGACATCAGTGCCAGCCGCGGCTTGATCGCGCTGCTGCTGGAACGGTTGCGCAAAGAACCTGCACGCTTTTTTGTGCCACCTCGCGCCTGAAGGAATCCCACCCGCGGCACTCGGCTCATCGCTCTAAACAGTTATGCGCAGCGGTATCCCGTAGGACGGCGCTGACGAACCCCTGCACAGCAAAGAGGTCGAGTAAAGTGCACTCTTCCCGCCGTTGCGGATGGCGATACGGCGGTAAATCGACGAAAATCCGTCCTCTCCTGAAAATCTTCACCCCGCGTACGCCTTCATGACTTCTCTGCTCGACAACCTCAATGAACCGCAACTTGCCGCCGTCACATTACCCGCCGAACACGCCCTGATTCTGGCGGGTGCTGGTTCCGGCAAAACACGCGTGCTGACTACGCGCATTGCCTGGCTGATTTCAACCGGCCAGGTCTCGCCGCAAGGTATTCTGGCCGTGACCTTCACCAACAAGGCCGCAAAAGAAATGCAAGCGCGGCTGACTGCCATGCTGCCAATCAATGTCAAAAGCCTGTGGATCGGCACGTTTCATGGCTTGTGCAATCGCTTGCTGCGTTCGCATTACCGCGATGCAGGTTTGCCGCAACTCTTCCAGATTCTCGATTCTGCAGATCAGCTCTCATCCGTTAAACGACTGCTCAAGACGCTGAATGTGGATGACGAAAAATTTCCGCCGCGCGAAATATGCCAGTTCATCAATGCGCAAAAAGAACAGGGCCTGCGTGCTTCGACTGTCGAGGCGTGGGATAGCTGGGCAAAAAAGAAGGTGGAAATCTATGCGGCTTACGAGGCTCAATGTCAGCGTGAAGGCGTGGTCGATTTCGCCGAACTGCTGTTGCGCTCGTTTGAATTGTTGACCCGCAACGAGCCCTTGCTGCGCCACTATCAGGAACGCTTCCGGCATATTCTGGTGGATGAATTCCAGGACACGAACAAGCTGCAATACCAGTGGCTCAAGCTACTCGCCGGCGGTTCTGCGAATGGCCGTCCTCCCAACCCCCTTCCCGAGGAAGGGGGTGACTATTTAGTAGCGCCGAAGGGCGCCAGCCTCTTTGCGGTGGGCGATGATGATCAGAGCATCTACGCCTTTCGCGGAGCGGATGTGGGCAACATGCGCGATTTTGAACGCGAGTTCCATGTCAAGCACATGATTCGCCTGGAGCAGAACTATCGTTCGCACGGCAACATTCTGGATGCTGCAAACGCCATCATCCGCAATAATCCGCAGCGCCTGGGCAAGAATCTATGGA
>DATCQI010000181.1:0-36361 GCA_036569545.1 Rugosibacter sp.
ACCCAGCACCGATCCTTTATGCGCCGCCAGAGCTTCCAAATGCAGCACCTGGGCACCTTGCCGCGCCAGCGCTTCGAGCAGCTGGCTTTTGCCACTGCCCGTGGCACCACTCACCACACGAAAATCAAATTTTTTCGGCAGCGTGACCAATTCAGCCAATACATGCCGGCGCCATGCTTTATAGCCGCCCGCGAGTTGATGCGCATCCCAACCCACTTCACGCATCACATGACTTACCGCCCCGCTGCGCTGTCCGCCGCGCCAGCAAACGATCAGTGGACGCCATGATTTTGGCTTATCCAGAAAATGCGTCTCGAGCAGGTTGGAAATATTCCGCCCGACCAGCACCGCGCCTATTTTTTTGGCCTCAAAAGCCGACACTTGCTTATACAGTGTACCGACCTTGATGCGCTCCTCGTTACTCAACACCGGGCAATTTTGTGCGCCCGGCACATGATCATCAAGAAACTCAGCGGGGGAACGCACATCAATAATGGCGTCGAATTCCGCGATTTGTGCTACCGTTGCCAGCCTTTTGCTCATATCAAGAATCATGTCTGTACGATTAACCCAATTCTCGCATGGCGGCGGCTGTGGCTGCAAAATTGCACCGGCTATCCTGGCACAATTACTCGCCGCATCGCCCTTTAAAACCTTCCCCGCAGATCTACTCGTCGGCACTGAAACATCAGATGATGCCGCCGTTTATCGCTTGAATCCGCAGCAAGCCATTGTCGCCACGACGGATTTTTTCACCCCTATTGTCGACAACCCGCGTGATTTCGGACGCATTGCTGCCGCCAATGCCTTGTCCGATGTCTACGCCATGGGCGGACGCCCGCTTTTTGCTTTGGCCCTCGTCGGCATGCCCCTGGATAAACTCCCACCCGAAGTGATCCGCGACATTCTGGCCGGTGGCGAAGAGATCTGCACTGCCGCGGGCATCCCCATTGCAGGCGGACATTCCATTGATGTACTGGAGCCCATCTATGGTCTCGTGGGCATTGGCCTGGTGCATCCTGATCAAATCAAACGCAACAGTGGCGCACAGGCAGGCGATGTGTTGATTCTGGGCAAACCCCTGGGCATTGGCATCCTCTCCGCAGCGCTCAAAAAAGAGGTGCTCTCCACCGCAGGCTATGCCGATATGCTGCGCTGGACAACCAAACTGAATACGCCCGGCTGTGCCTTCGCCACTATGGACGAAGTGCATGCCGTCACCGATGTCACCGGCTTTGGTCTTGCCGGTCATCTGCTGGAAATCTGTCGCGGGTCGCAGCTGGGCGCCACCCTCAAGTTTTCACAATTGCCACTGATCGATGAAGCCATACGCCATGCGAAGGCGGGCATTGTCACTGGCGCATCGGCGCGCAACTGGGCAGGCTACGGCAGCCAGATAACCCTTGCGCCCGAGCTTGCTGAATGGCAGCAAAAACTGCTCGCTGACCCGCAAACCAGCGGCGGCCTGCTGGTCGCTTGCGCCCCTGCAGCAGCAGATGCCGTGCTTGCCCAATTCAGGCAAGAAGGTTTCGAGAACGCAGCCATCATAGGCGAGATGCGCAGCGGCGCGCCTACAGTGACGGTGGATGAATAATATGGCCTGATGTAATCCTTACGGCATAAGCAGGCAGGCCGTTATCATTGATCGGTTATCCGCTTCAATTGAAAAGTCGGCGATGGTGATACGGCAGTGGGACACATAAATAAACCACTTTCTTCTTCGCTACCCTCTACCGCGTGTTATTTGGTTGCTATCAAAGAACGATCAGCTACAGTCTGCCCCTTGGGTTGCAGCGAGGGATTAATACGCATTCGGTTCCATCAATGGACAAAAATATCGACTTCGACTGCTCATGACAGTACACGGTCAAATTCTTTTTTTTGCACCGCGTAACATTCACATACGCGATTTTCCAGCTCTTCCCGATCTAGCACGCTAAGGTGCCCCCGGTGATACTGAATCAGCCCTTCCCTCTGCAATTTGCCAGCAGCCTCGGTTACGCTCTCGCGGCGAACACCAAGATCGTTAGCGATCCTCTCCTGTGTTATCACCAGATCATTCCCTGGCAAACGATCAAGACGCAACAAAAGCCAACGGCATAATTGCTGTTCCAGATAGTGGTGTCGATTGCATACAGCCGTTTGCGCCATCTGTATCATCAGCATTTGTATATAGCGTAATCCCAGATACTGCAACTTGCTGTTTAACACCAGTTCCTTTTCCAGGATACTGGCCTTGAGCCGGTAGCCGCTGCCAGCAATTTGCACCCTTGCCTCGCTCGGCATACTTTTACTGCCCATGAACAGCGAGATACCAACCATCCCTTCATTGCCGGTAATGGCGAATTCAGTCGATGCACCACTTTCCAGAACATGGAACAGCGAAATAATACAAGTGGTAGGAAAATACAAATAACCCAAAGGACGATCGGCTTCATAGACTATCCATTCCAAAGGCATGGATATGTGCTCCAGATGGGGCAGAAGCCTTACGTACTCCACATCAGGCAAGGCCGCAAGAATATGATTCTGTCTCGGGGTAGGCATTAAAGACATTTTTATCTCCTTTATTCAACATTTCCGAATGAATAAAGGCAAATGCCATGCCAGTGCATATTGCTCTTTGATTTGATTATTATTAATGAAAAAAATCAGCCCAATAAATCGAAAGTGATCCATCAAATTGTCGCGGCATGGCGACAGTTTTCTGCAGAATAACAACCGATCTGCGGATATCCACGCTTTGACTAGTCTTCAATTTGCGACAGAGCCTTTTCTCGACTAGAAATGACTGAAGAAAAAACCGGGAAACTTCCTTTTAAATCAGCGCAAATTGCAGCCGCAACCTGGTTATTACTCACCTCACTACCACCAGGTGTCACCTGAAAATAATTATCTCGCAAGTGTTGGCCAATGCAGCCAAGCAGCGAAGCAGCTATTTGATAAAGAAAAAGTAATCGTCCGCAGCTGCCCTATCAGCTGTCATTTGATGATTCCCATTCAAGGGTGAGTCAAAAAAGGCTTTGAACCTAAGCAAAGGCGGTAAGATTCGCAGGATAGCAACCACTCGTCATACCCATGACTACTGCAGAAAACCAAATCGAGCAGAATTTCATCGCCAAACTGGGCGATCTCAAATACACGTATCGCCAAGACATCCGCGATCGCGCTGCGCTTGAGAAAAATTTCCGCGAAAAATTTGAGGCCCTCAACCGCGTCCACCTCATGGATAGCGAGTTCTCGCGCCTTCTTGAAGAAATCACCACGCCGGACGTATTCACCGCCGCCCGCACCCTGCGCGAGCGCAACAGCTTCACCCGCGACGATGGCACGTCATTGAACTACACCCTGGTCAACATCAAGGACTGGTGCAAAAACACCTTCGAGGTCGTCAACCAGCTCCGCATCAACACGAACAACAGCCACCACCGCTACGACGTCCTCCTGCTCATCAACGGTGTGCCCTGTGTGCAGATCGAGCTGAAAACACTCGGTATCAGCCCGCGCCGGGCCATGGAGCAGATCGTCGATTACAAGAACGACCCCGGCAACGGCTACACCAAGACGCTGCTGTGCTTCCTCCAGCTCTTCATCGTCAGCAACCGCACCGAGACCTGGTATTTCGCCAACAACAACGCCCGCCACTTCGCCTTCAATCAAGACGAGCGCTTCCTGCCCATCTATCAGTTTGCCGACGAGGCGAATACGAAGATCACCCACCTCGACAGCTTCGCCGAGACCTTCCTCGTCAAATGCACCCTCGATCAGACCATCAGCCGCTACATGGTGCTCATCGCCAGCGAGCAAAAGCTCATGATGATGCGCCCGTATCAGGTCTATGCCGTGAAGCAGATCGTGGACTGCATCCATCAGAACTGCGGCAACGGCTACATCTGGCACACCACGGGCAGCGGCAAGACGCTCACGTCCTTCAAGGCCTCCACGCTGCTCAAGGACAATCCCGACATCGAAAAATGCCTGTTCGTCGTGGACCGTAAAGACCTCGACCGGCAGACACGCGAGGAATTCAACAAATTCCAGGAAGGCTGCGTCGAGGAAAACACCAACACCGGCGCGCTCGTCCGTCGCCTGCTGTCAGACGACTACGCCGACAAGGTCATCGTCACCACCATCCAGAAGCTCGGCCTCGCGCTGGATGAGAACAGCAAGCGCAACAAGCAGCGGAAAAATAACGACCAACTGACCTACAAAGAGCAGCTCGAGCCGCTGCGCGACAAACGCATCGTCTTCATCTTCGACGAGTGCCACCGCTCCCAGTTCGGCGACAACCATCAGGCGATCAAAGCGTTTTTCCCTCAGGCGCAACTCTTCGGCTTCACCGGCACGCCTATCTTCGAGCAAAACGCCAGCGCCAAACAGTTCGAGGGCGAATCCGGTCAGTTCAAGACCACGGAAGACCTCTTCCAAAAGCAGCTCCACGCCTACACCATCACCCACGCCATTGAAGACGGGAACGTACTGCGTTTTCATGTGGACTACTTTAAACCAGAGGGCAAAAACCCGCCCAAACCCGGCGAGGCCATCGCCAAACGCGCCGTCATTGAGGCCATCCTCGCCAAGCACGACGCCGCCACCGGCCAGCGCCGCTTCAACGCCTTGCTTGCCACCGCCTCCATCAACGACGCCATTGAATACCACCGCATGTTTGCCGAAATTCAGGCGGAAAAACAGGCCGCCGACCCCGACTTTCAGCCGCTGAATATCGCCTGCGTCTTTTCCCCGCCCGCCGAGGGCGATGCCGACGTGAAGCAGATTCAGGAAGACCTGCCGCAGGAAAAGGAGGACAACGCCGTCGAGCCCGAGCAGAAAAAGGCCGCGCTTAAATCCATCCTCGCCGACTACAACACCCGCTACGGCACCAATCACACCCTCGGCGAGTTCGATCTCTACTATCAGGATGTGCAAAAGCGCATCAAAGACCAGCAATGGCCCAATGCCGACCTGCCCCACGCGCAGAAAATCGACATCACCATCGTGGTGGATATGCTGCTCACCGGCTTCGATTCCAAATACCTGAACACGCTCTACGTGGACAAGAACCTCAAGCACCACGGCTTGATCCAGGCCTTCTCCCGCACCAACCGCGTGCTCAACGGCACCAAGCCCTACGGCAACATCCTCGACTTCCGCCAGCAGCAGGACGCCGTGGATGCCGCCATCGCTCTCTTCTCCGGCGAAAAGTCCGGCCCGCAGGCCCGCGAAATCTGGCTGGTGGACAAAGCGCCGGTGGTCATCCAGAAGCTGGATGCTGCGGTGCAAAAGCTGACTGACTTCATGCAGTCCCAAGGCCTGGCCTGCGCGCCTGAGTCCGTGCCAAACCTCAAGGGCGACGAAGCCCGCGCCGCCTTCATCAACCACTTCAAGGAAGTGCAGCGCCTCAAAACCCAGCTCGACCAATACACTGATCTCACCGACGACAACGCTGCCGCCATCGAGCACATCCTGCCGAAAGAAAACCTGCTCGGCTTTCGCGGTGCCTATCTGGAGACCGCCCAGCGCTTAAAGAACCAACAGGCCCAGCAGGGCAAAGGCGGCGACAAAGGTAGCACCGAGGTGGATCAGCTCGACTTCGAGTTCGTCCTCTTTGCCTCCGCCCTCATTGATTACGACTACATCATGGGCCTCATCTCCCGCTTCTCCCAGCAGACGCCGGGCAAGCAGAAGATGAGCCGCGAGCAGCTCATCGGCCTCATCCAGTCCGATGCCAAGTTCATGAACGAGCGCGAAGACATCGCCGCCTACATCAGTACCCTGAAAGCCGGCGAAGGCCTCTCCGAGGCCGCCATCCGCGACGGCTACACCCGCTTCAAGGTGGAAAAGGACGCCGCCGAACTCGCCGCCATCGCCAGCAAACACCACCTCGCCACCGCCGCCCTGCAAGGCTTCGTGGACGGCATTCTGCAACGCATGATTTTCGACGGCGAACAATTGAGCGACCTCATGGCCCCGCTGGAGCTCGGCTGGAAAGCCCGCACCCAGGCCGAACTCGCCCTCATGGCAGACCTCCATCCACTCCTCACCAAACGCGCCCAAGGCCGCGACATCTCGGGCCTCAGCGCGTATGAACAATAAGGCGAAAACCACGACCCCGAAGCCCGACGGCAAACCCGCGTTGACGCCCAAGCTGCGTTTTCCCGAGTTCCGGGATTCGGCGGGGTGGGAGATTAAGCCATTTGCAAAGTTGTTCTCGATTGGAAACGGCAGAGACCATAAGCATCTCGCGCCGGGAGACGTTCCTGTTTACGGGTCTGGCGGCTACATGCGTTCAGTCGATGAATACCTCTACGATGGGGAAAGCGTGTGCATCGGCAGAAAGGGGACAATCAATAATCCAATGTTCCTCACTGGGAAGTTTTGGACGGTAGATACATTGTTTTATACCCACTCTTTCAATCAATGCCTGCCGAAGTTTATCTTTTCGATTTTTCAAAGTATCGATTGGCTCAAGCACAATGAAGCGGGAGGTGTTCCAAGCTTATCGAAGACGAATATCGAAAAAATCGAAACCGCTGTTCCATCACTCCCCGAACAACAAAAAATCGCCGAGTGCCTGAGCTCCATGGACGAGCTGATGGCCACCCAAGCCCGGAAACTGAACGCGCTCAAGACCCATAAAAAATGGCTGATGCAGCAGCTTTTCCCCCGCGAAGGCGAAACCCAACCCCGCCTCCGCTTCCCCGAATTTCGAAATACGAGGGCATGGGTGAAAGAAAACTTAACAGATATAGCAAAAACATCGATTGGTCTTGTGACAACAATGACTACAAGTTATGCCAATGAGGGTGTGCCATTAATCAGAAACTCAGATATTCAACAAAATAAAGTAAGGAAAGAAAAGCTAATTTTTTTGTTGGAAAGCTTCGCTGATAAATACCCGAGCAAAAAACTAAAAGAGGGAGATATAGTTACAGTCCATACTGGTGACATCGGTGTATCGGCTGTTATTGATAGCGAATTAAGTGGATGTTTAGGGTTTGCCACTTTAAATACAAGATTACTAAAACATGGTGTTTTGCCAGAATACATCTGCTGGTATTTCAATTCCGACACGTACATTTGTTTTGCTCTCTCTATGGCGACAGGCGACGGAAGAAATAACTTTAATTTAAGTGATTTTAATCGATCAGTTATACCAATTCCGTCACAGGCTGAGCAACAGAAGATCGTCGATTGCCTGTCTTTTCTCGACGACCTCATCACCGCCCAAACCCAAAAGCTCGACGCCCTCAAGACCCACAAGAAAGGGCTGATGCAGCAGCTTTTCCCATCCCCGGAGGAGGTTGAAGCATGATCATCAAAATCAACCGCCTTACCAACTTTGGCAACTATCGCCAATTTCAATGGGGAAGCACCCCCAACTTTACCAAGTACAACCTCATTTACGGTTGGAACTATTCAGGAAAAACCACGCTCTCGCGGCTCTTTCAAGTTCTGGCGAAGCCGACTGAGCTAACACAATGGCAAGGTTGCCAATTTGAGGTTGAGCTACAAGGCGGAGCCAAGTTGACGCATGTCAATCTTGCTAATCCAGTGCGAATAAAAGTCTTCAACCGCGACTTCATACAAAGCAACTTCCAACAAGAACACAAAGCCCCCGCAGTGTTCATTGTCGGCGGCAACACCATTCATTTTCGCAATCGCATCACTCGCCTGAACGAGCACGAGGCCAAAACACACACCATCAAGGCCAGGCTGAATGAAAGTCACCAACAGCTCAAAAAGGAACTTGATTCACTTGGAACAACGCATGCCAGTTCTGTCGCCACATTGACAGGCGACAAGACATACAACCGCACGAAACTGACTGCTGAAATTGCACGAATCAAAGCAACACCTGACACCTTCATCCTTTCAGATGAAGCCCTCCAAGCCAAGGTGTCGCTTCTGCGCAGCACACAAGAATGGAAAGACATCAGCCCAGTTGCGAACATAACAACCAATCTGGAGACTTTGCGCCAAGACCTCTCTACTGTGATGAAAAAGACGGCATCCAATGAGGCTATCACCAAGCTCAAAGAAAACCGCGATCTGGAATCTTGGATTCGTACAGGCATGTCGCACCATACTAGCGCAGCGCAATGCGAGTTCTGCGGTTCCCCAATCTCCGCTGACCGTCTGGCGGCCTTGCAAAGGCACTTTTCCAAAGCCTATGAAGACTTGACGTCTGAAGTGACGACGCAAGTACACACACTGGATAATACCAAGTTCACCATCGCACTTCCCGACGAACGTGATTTCATGCCAGACCTCAAGGATCAGTTTATTACGCTCAAGGGTAAGGTTGATGTATGGATTATTTGGGCCAATGGGGTCATCGGCGAACTAGCAACACTTGCCAAACAAAAGCAGCTCGCCCTTGAAACGCAACACAGTTGTGCTGTGAATACCAGTCGTGCTTCGGAAGTCAAACAAATCGTCTCGGACATCAACACACTCGTCACGACACATAACCAAAAACGTTCCGAAATCGACAAAGAAAAGATAGCCGCTAAGGAAGCTATCGAGAAACATAATGCCGCGACATTTTACAAAATGAACAATATTTCAGATAAAGAGACCGCTATCCAGACGGCAGAGGCCAAAGCCGATAGAGCCATAAACCTCTTAACGGGCATCGAAGGCAAAAAATGCGCAATCGAAGCACAAATCCAGCAGCAATCCATCGCCGCACAAAAAATCAACGAGACGATCCAGTTTCTTCTGCCCGACAACAACATCTCTGTCGCCGAAATCTCTGGCGGCTTCTTTGAATTTCGGCGCGATGACACCCAAGCCAAGAACTTGAGCGATGGCGAAAAAACCGCTATCACCTTCGCCTATTTTTTCGCCACACTTGAAAACAATGGAGCATCGCTGAATCAAACCACCGTCTTCATAGACGACCCTATTTCCAGCCTCGACTCGAATCACATCTACGCCATTTACGCGCTGATTACTAAGCGACTTGATTCTTGTCTACAAATTTTTGTGTCCACTCATAACAGTGAACTTTACACACTGCTAAAAGATAGCTGGTTCGAGGCGCATCAACAATTTTCTAACCGCCCCAATGCGTCCTCATATTACACACGGCGTTTCGTAGATACCAACCAACTATGGCATTCAACACTAGAAGACACGCCTGTGCTTCTCCGAAAATACAAATCCGAATACCAGTTCATTTTTGAACAATTGCACAGTTTTTCATCGTCACAAGTCCCATCGCTGCATGAGGCTTACACCGCACCTAACTTGCTTCGTAAGTTCCTCGAAGCCTATCTCGGTTTCAAGAAGCCCTGCACACCAAAATGGTCCAGCAAACTTGACCTTCTGTTCGACACCGATGTCGAGCAAACTGAAATTCAAAAATTCTCTGACGATGCCTCACATTTGCAAGGCTTGAATCGTGCGCTCCAACAGCCCGACTTCATCCCCAATGCTCAGAACACTGTCAAAAAGGTCATCCAAGCTCTTAAGGCCAAAGATAACCCCCATTACACATCTATGTGCACTGTCATCGGAGTTACACCATGACTTTGATCAGGAAATTATCTACACAGTGTGTAGATAAACGCGATGGATTAAGCGCATGACACAGCTCATCCTCTACACCACGGAAGACGGCAGGAGCCAGATCAAGCTCCGCACGGAGAATCAGACCGTTTGGCTGACGCAGCTTGAGATGGCGGAACTCTTCGATGCCACGAAGCAGAACATTTCCCTGCACCTGAAGAACCTCTTCGTGGACGGGGAGCTGGATGCGGCGGCAACTGTCAAGGAATCCTTGACAGTTCAAACCGAGGGAAGCCGCGAGGTGCAGCGCACGCTCACGCTCTACAACCTCGACGCCATTCTGGCCGTGGGTTACCGGGTGCGCTCGCCCCGTGGCGTGCAGTTCCGGCGCTGGGCCTCCACCATCCTGAAGGAATACCTGCTCAAGGGTTTCGCCATGGATGATGAGCGGCTGAAGAACCCGGATGGCCGCCCGGATTACTTCGACGAGATGCTGGCGCGCATCCGGGACATCCGGGCCTCCGAGAAGCGTTTCTACCAGAAAGTGCGCGACCTTTTTGCCCTGAGCGGTGACTACGACAAAACGGACAAGGCCACGCAGGTCTTCTTTGCCACGGTGCAGAACCTTCTGATCTTCGCCGTGACACAAAAAACCGCCGCCGAGCTTATCACCGCACGGGCGAATCCCGCCGATCCGCATTTCGGTTTGCTCGCCTGGAAGGGCGACACGGTGCGCAAGGCGGACATCGTCGTGGCCAAGAACTACCTGACCGAGGACGAGATCGACACCCTGAACCGGCTGGTGGTCATCTTCCTGGAAACCGCTGAACTGCGGGCCAAGAGCCGCCAGGAGACACGCATGAGCTTTTGGAAAGGCAACGTGGATCAGATCATCACCTCCAACGGCTTCCCGTTGCTGGCTCACGCGGGCTCGATCAGCCACGAGCAAATGGAGAGCAAGACGAACGCGCTCTATCTCGACTACGACCAGCGCCGCAAACAGCAGGAGGCGCAGGAAGCAGATCAACAGGACGAGGCCGAACTGAAAGCCCTCGAAAATCAAATCAAACGACGCACAAAGAAATGACCGACCTCGACCAAAAACAACTGGGCAAGACCCTCTGGAACATCGCCGACCAACTGCGCGGGGCGATGAACGCGGACGATTTCCGCGACTACATGCTGTCCTTCCTCTTCCTGCGCTACCTCTCGGACAACTACGAGACGGCGGCGAAGAAAGAGCTGGGCAAAGACTATCCCACGCTCGACGCGGACGACCGTCGCGTGCCGCTGGCCCTCTGGTATGCCAACAACCCGGACGACATCACCGAGTTCGAAAAACAAATGCGCCGCAAGGTGCACTACGTCATCCAGCCGCCGCACCTCTGGAACAGCATCGCCAACCTGGCCCGCACGCAGAGCGATGAATTGCTCAAGACTCTGCAAGAGGGATTCAAATATATTGAAACCGAATCCTTCCAAAGCGCTTTTCTCGGGCTGTTTTCAGAGATCAACCTCTACTCGGAAAAGCTTGGAAAGACTCAGACCGACAAGAACAAGAAGCTCTGCGCCATCATCGCGGAGATCGCCAAAGGGCTGGCGGAATTCTCCACCGGCATCGATGCGCTGGGCGATGCCTATGAATACCTGATCGGCCAATTTGCCGCCGGTTCCGGCAAGAAGGCGGGCGAGTTCTACACCCCGCAGCAGATTTCCGACATCCTCTCCGCCATCGTCACCCTCGACAGCCAGGAACCCGCCACCGGCAAGAAAGAGCGCCTCGCCAGCGTGCTCGACTTTGCCTGCGGCTCCGGCTCGCTGCTGCTGAACGTGCGCAAGCGCATGGGCCCGCACGGCATTGGCAAGATTTACGGCCAGGAAAAGAACATCACCACCTACAACCTCGCCCGCATGAACATGCTGCTGCACGGGGTGAAGGATTCGGAGTTCGAGATCTACCACGGCGATACGCTAACCAACGACTGGGACATGCTGCGCGAGCTGAACCCCGCCAAGAAACCTTTGTTCGATGCCATCGTCGCCAATCCGCCGTTCAGCTACCGCTGGGACCCCACGGACGCGATGGGCGACGACGTGCGCTTCAAGAACCACGGCCTCGCGCCCAAGTCCGCCGCCGATTTCGCCTTCCTGCTGCACGGCTTTCACTTCCTCAAAGACGAGGGCGTGATGGCCATCATCCTGCCCCACGGCGTGCTCTTCCGGGGCGGTGCCGAGGAACGCATCCGCACCAAGCTGCTCAAAGACGGCCACATCGACACCGTCATCGGCCTGCCCGCGAACCTGTTTTACTCTACCGGCATCCCGGTGTGTATCCTCGTGCTCAAGAAATGCAAGAAGCCCGACGACGTGCTCTTCATCAACGCCGCTGAACACTTCGTGAAAGGCAAACGCCAGAATCAACTGACGGACGCGCACATCAACAAGATCATCGACACTTACCAATTCCGCAAGGAAGAGGAGCGGTATTCAAAGCGAGTCTCGATGGAGCGAATTGCAGAGGAAGGATATAACCTCAATATCTCGCGCTATATCAGCACCGCCAACGCGGAAGTGGAAATTGACCTGAGTACAATAAATGCTGAGTTGGTGGATCTCGAGAAAAAAATAAAAGATGCCACAAAAAGACATAACGAATTCCTCACAGAACTTGAGCGGCCGTTATTGCCTTGACTATTTCAAGTGTGATTGCGTAAGTCGGCTAACGAAGACAGAAGCCCCTTGCGTCAGAATAGTTGACGCCCCAATATGATCTTGAACTTGGGAGCGATAAGGATGAACGATGGCTCGGTCCGGAGAAGCATTCAGGAACAGAGCGGTCGCGAGGTTGTTGCGGCCCGATCTGAACTGCTGGCAAAGGTTGAGATGAGAGCCGCCCGTACCTGAACCACCCCGCAGCGAAACGGCTTTCCAAGCAGCAATGATTGAGTGCCGGCTCTGATGCGACCTTGGGAGTGGCGACAAAGGTAGGTCGAAAGTCGGCGCTGATGATGCGGCGACAACCAGCAAGCATCTTGCCTATTGATGGGTACAAAAACAAAACGCCCCGAAAGGCGCATGGTGTGTGGCGGAGAGGGCGTCCGTCTAACTCAATTCCGGTAGAGCCAAAAATGGTATCTCAGAAAACCTTGCCACAGGATGGTTAGCAAGATACGCCTTCTTGAAAAGTCCTTATTAGTCCGCCAAAATCCAGTGCGCGTTTGATGGTTCATTTGATGGCGTGACTTTGGGGGTTGGATTGTGGGTAGGGGAACGAACAAACTGACGGACAGACTGGTGCGCTCGCTTAAAGACTCGGGCCGCTATGGCGATCGCCTTGGGTTGTGGCTATAGATCAGCCCTGAAGGTGGCAAGTCCTGGCTATACCGCTACATGCTGAATGGCCAGGCACGCATGATGGGACTCGGTCGTTATCCTGATTTTTCCCTTGAGGAAGCCAGAGAGAAGGCGACGGAATTCCGCAAACTGCTCAAGGAGGGTAAAGACCCGATCAACGAGTGCGATTCCAGAATGGTTATCGAGTACCTGGCGTGCAAGAAGCTGCTGACATTCGATGAGTGTGCAGGTGCCTATATCGAGGCGAACCGCGCCGGATGGAAGAACGACCAGCACGCCAGCCAGTGGGAGACACACTCTCGACACCTACGCCAGTCCGATCATCGGCAAGCTGCTCATTGCGGCAATCGATACCGGTCTGGTGCTGAAGGTACTCGAAAAGATATGGATCACGAAGCCAGAAACAGCAAGCCGCCTATGCGCGCGGTACGCTGTTCGACAAGCGCCGCAGACTCATGGCCGACTGGGCAACCTACTGCAATACGGTAAAGAAAGCAGAAGGAGAAATGGTCGTGCCGATCCGAAAGGGTAAGACAGCGTGACTAATACTTCGTCAATAAATTGCACTTGACTTTGTATATTATATGATTACAATGAATACCTATGGATTGCAAATAAATGATTAGGAACTTCACTCACAAGGGGCTTGAACGGTTCTTCAAGAAGGGCGATCACCGGGGCATCATTGCCAGGAGTGAGGCTCGAATCGAACGTATTCTGGATCGGCTGAATGCTGTCGTGAAACCTGAAGACATGAACATTCCGGGCTACAAGTTCCATGACCTGGGCGGTAACCGCAAAGGCACCTATGCTGTGACAGTAACCGGAAACTGGCGTATTACTTTTGAATTCGATGGCGAAGACGCCATCAATGTGGACATGGAGGATTATCACTGATGAAGAGCCTGCGAGACCCGAACCGCCGCCCGACGCACCCTGGTGCAATTCTGCGCGAGGATGTGTTACCTGCCCTCGCAATGACACAAACAGAGCTTGCTGACCGGCTGAATATCTCCCGCCTGTCGGTGTCGCAGCTTCTGCATGAAAAACGCAGCATGACGCCCGAGATGGCCGCGCGCATCGGCAAGTTTCTCAACACGACGCCTGAGAGCTGGCTGCGCATGCAAGAAGCTGTCGACCTGTGGGAAGTACAACAGCACCCAGAGAGGCTGGCCGGGATCAAGCCAATCAAGGCCGAGCTTATAGCCGCATAGTTTTCACCGCCGCCTGACGGTTTCAGGCAAAGCGGCGGGCAAGAAGGCAAGCGAAAGAATTTTGACGGCACTTTGTTACGCTTGGCGCGAACTTGTCAATACCCCAACAAAAATAGTTTTCACCATATGCAAAGCCCCGCAACAAATGCTGGGCTTGTATAAAGTTGCGCCTGTCAGGTGTGCGGGATTTGGTTCAGCGGTGCACGTTTGATGGTTAATTTGTGGGTTGATTCGATGATCTTCCTGAACTCCTAATGAACACAGGATTAATGGCGGAGAGGGCGGGATTCGAACCCGCGTTAGGCTTACACCTAAACACGCTTTCCAGGCGTGCGACTTAAACCGCTCATCCACCTCTCCGCTGGTGCTAGCTGATGTTGGCCTTGTTTCACTTGGCCTAGCAGGGCGCGGATTCTAGCAGAATCAACCTTCGCTGTGCCGTAAAGAAAGGTCAATCGCGCGTACATCTTTGGTCAAGCTGCCAATGGAAATACGATCCACACCCGTTTGGGCAATGCCGCGCACCGTTTTCAGGCTGACGCCACCGGATGCTTCGAGTTGCGCCCGACCAGCGGTCAAGGCTACCGCTTCATGCATTTGCGCGAGACTCATGTTGTCCAGCAAAATCAACCGTGCACCCGCATCTAATGCTTCGTTTAACTGCACCAGCGTTTCAACTTCAATCTGGATAAAGACATCGTCATGCGCAATCGCGTAAGCGCGCTCTAGCGCTGGCACTATGCCCCCTGCGGCGATAATGTGATTTTCCTTGATCAGCAGCCCATCGTAGAGGCCGAGCCGATGATTTATTCCCCCGCCACAGGTCACCGCGTATTTTTGCGCCAAGCGTAAACCCGGCAGGGTTTTTCGGGTATCCACAATGCGTGCGCGCGTGCCGCTGACCGCCTCAACATACGCGCGCGTGATCGTTGCGGTCGCCGAGAGCAGCTGCACAAAGTTAAGCGCCGTACGCTCGGCAGTTAATAGCGCACGGGTATTGGCCTCTATCTGGCAGAGTGTTTGCCCTGCGCTGATGCGCTCCCCGTCATGCGCTGTCCAGTGAATAACGGCCGTTGGGTCCAGCCGGCTAAAGCAGGCGTTGAACCAATCCATACCGGCTAACACAGCGTCTTCACGGCAAATAACCATGCCTTGTGAGCGCCGATCCGCTGGGGTAAGTAATGCAGTTATATCACCCCCGCCAATATCTTCAGCCAGCGCAGCAAGTACATTGCGTTCAATTTCAGCGGCCAGTACGAGCGGGTTTTGCAGAGTTTCCATGTTATGTTGAGCCTGAATAAGTTCTGCTTGATTCTAACAGGGCGAAATCAAATGTTTGGTGTGTTCTCGGTCAGTTTCGGGGTGCTCGTTGCCCTCGGGCTAGCAATTGTGGTGATCTATTTTTATCTCAAAGACGTGACACAGAAAAAGCATGCCATTTTGCGCAACTTCCCGCTCATTGGCCAGTTGCGTTACTTTTTTGAGCAACTCGGGGAATACTTTCGACAATATTTTTTCCTGGGTGATCGCGATGAGCGCCCCTTTAACCGATCAACACGCAGCTGGGTTTACCACATGGCAAAAAATGAAGGCGGCATATTGCTGCTTGCGCCATGCTCGCGAGTTTCGCCGCGAGCATGTGCGCATTGCTGATGCCAATGGCCGCACCACGGCGCTCAATATGCTGTATCCGTATCCGGTACGGGGAGCCTCTTGAAGCGCTCAGAGAGCGCGATGGACATACTGCTCACAGCAATGACGGCCATCCCGATAATGGCCAAACCGTCGGGTAAATGGTCATAAACCAGCCAACCCAGCACGGTCGCCCAGATCAATTGCGCATAGGTGAAAGGGGCCAGCGTCGAGGCCTTGGCGTGCCGAAAAGCCATGATGAACAGCCAATGACCCAATCCTCCCAGCACACCCAAAGAGAGAATTTGAAATATCTGAAACGTGTTCGGTGTCGGCCCGCCCCAATAAAACGGCACGGCAATGCTCAAGCCAATCGAACCTACCAAGGCCCCATAAAACAGCATGGTCAGTGAATTTTCATGGGGCGATAGACGTCGTGTCTGGATTTGGTAAATGGCATACAAAAAAGCCGTGATGACCATCAAGAGCAAGCCTTTGGCTGATACCGCACCGCCGGGCCGGGCAATCAGCAACACACCCAAAAAACCGGCAGCAACAGCCAGCCACCGTCCCAGCGTGATTTTTTCAGCCAGTAGCCAGCGAGCCAGCAAGACCACGATCAAAGGAGAGAGAAAAATCACCGCCGTGGCTTCAGCCAGAGGCAGCATGCTAAAGCCGGCAATGCCGAAACATGAAGTCGTCATCAACACCACGCCACGGGCAATTTGTTGCCAGGGGTGTTTCGTTGTAACCAGACTAGAGCGCATGGTGGGGGCAAGAAAGAAAACCATCAGCAAGAGATGAACCCCGTAGCGCGCCCAGACTATCATGGGCAACGGGAATGTTTGCGTCAGATATTTTGAAGTAGCGTCAAGCGCCGTAAAGAAAAATACGGCACCCATCAGATAAAGTATGCCAAGCAGTGGCCGGGGTTCAGACATCGGTTGCAATCCATTCGTTAAAAAGGCGGCGTGCCTCAGGAATCAATTCGCCTGCCGTGAGGCCAATCGGCCCCTGCCCGGCTTGCACTAGTGCATCGGCGGCAGCCCCGTGCAGATAAACGCCACAAGACAGTGCGCTCTGCGCTGACCATCCTTGAGCCAATAACGCCCCCACCATACCGGACAGCACGTCACCTGTTCCACCAGAGGCGAGACCCGCATTGCCTGTCGGGTTAATGCGCCATCGCCCATCGGGATGCGCAATCACGGTGCCGCAGCCTTTGAGCGCAACGCATGCGTTGAATCGGTGTGCGATTTCCAGCGCGGCTGTCACCCGGTCAGACTGAACTGATTCAACCGATGCAGCTAGCAAACGAGCAGCTTCGGCAGGATGCGGGGTAAGCACGGTGGATGTCGTGCGTTTGGCAATTTGACGTGCCAATACAGGGTGCAGCGCTAACAGATTCAACGCATCGGCATCTATCAGCAATGAAAACTCGGCGCTGGCGATACGGTGCAGAATCTCCAGCGCGGCGTTGGAAACACCCAAACCGGGGCCGATAACCGCCGTTGTCGCCTGCGCAAGAGCATCCATTGCTGTGCGCAGCATGAGTTCCGGCTGCACCGGATCAACGGGCAATGTTTCCAGCAGCCCGACAAATACACGCCCCGCGCCCAGATGCAGCGCGGCACGACCCGCCAGCAATGCCGCGCCACTCATGCTATGCGCTCCGCCAATCACGGCGAGCGAACCAAACCGGCCTTTATGCGTGTTGCGTTGCCGAGGCTGCAAATATTCGCAAAAATCATCAATCGCCAACAGTCCGCCCGGAGCGGTAATGGCATTCGCCAAGCCGAGCGCATCGATACTGATTTGGCCGCAATGATCGGGCCCGTCGAGCGTAAATAACCCCGGCTTGCCCGCAATAAAACTGATCGTATGCGTTGCGCGCACAGCACAGCCCGACTCATGATCGCTGCTGATCACGCGACCGGTATCCGCATCCAGCCCGCTGGGAATATCCAGCGCCAGCACCGGGCCGGCAAACTGGTTGATGCGCTCGATCAGCGCGGCATAGTCGCCAGTCATCGGCCGAGTGAGGCCAATGCCGAACAAGCCATCCACCACCAAACCATAATTGCCCGCAGGCACGGCCGTTGAAAACCCGGCGCTGGTGATACGCCACCTGGCATACGCTTGCTGTGCGTCAGCAGGTAAATCAGACACATCACCCAGAAACACCACCTGCACAGGAACTTTTTTCTCGTGCAGCACGCGCGCCAGGACAAATGCATCGCCCCCATTATTGCCCGGCCCTGCAAAAATCAGTACCGGTGCGCGACGGGAGCCGAGAATGCGCATGGCAATAACCGCCGCCGCATGCCCCGCCCGTTCCATCAACGAGGGCTGATCATATAGATGGGCAGTTTCAAAAGCGCGTAGTTCAGTGATACGCAATAAAGGCAGGCTCATGCCGAATTGTAACCGGCCAGGATCAACGCCGAATAGGTTAAAGAGAGCGCAAGATGATCAAGGCTGGACGCTTACTGCACGATCAAGGATAATTCGCACTTTTATTCGCCCTTTAAGGTTAATCCCCTGTGGCGATGGAGACCCGCTCAATGACAGCACGCCTCATCGATGGCAACGCCCTCGCCGCCACCGTGCGCGGTGATTTAGCCATCCGCGCCAGCGCACTCAAAGCGCACGGCGTCATCCCTGCATTGGCGGTAATTTTAGTAGGTGACGATGCCGCGTCAGCAGTTTATGTGCGCAACAAAGTTGCCGCATGCGAAAAAGCCGGTATTCGCTCCTTGCATTTTTCTTTCGCCAGTGATGTCGATCCCGCCATCGTGCTGGCCAAAATTGACGAATTGAATCGCGACTCCGGGGTACATGGCATTCTGGTTCAGTTGCCGCTACCCAGACAGTTCGATACCGATACCGTGCTCGAAGCCATCGCTGTTGAAAAGGATGTGGACGGTTTTCATGCGCAAAATATCGGCGCACTCGCCCAAGGCAAACCACGCTTTATTCCCTGCACACCGTATGGCGTCATGAAAATGCTGGCTTCCATCAATGCTCCGCTGGCAGGCGCAGAAGCAGTCATTGTCGGGCGCAGTAATATCGTCGGCAAACCCATGGCGCTGCTGTTATTGGGCCAAGGCTGCACAGTGACCATCTGTCACTCGCACACACGTGATCTGGCCTTGCATACACGCCGTGCGGACATTCTGATCGCAGCAGTCGGTCGACCAAAAATGATCACAGGCGAGATGATCAAGCCCGGTGCCATCGTAATTGATGTTGGCATCAACCGCCTGCCTGATGGCAAGCTCTGCGGCGATGTCGATTTTGTCAGCGCCAGCGAAGTTGCCGCTGCGATTACCCCCGTGCCGGGTGGCGTCGGCCCGATGACCATCACGATGCTGCTTGCCAACACCCTGGAAGCTGCAGAACGTTCGACTTTATAATCCTGATTTTCAACCTCACAAAAGGAAAAAACACATGAGCAATCCGCAACCCCTCATCGGCATCCTCATGGGATCAGATTCAGACTGGCCCATCATGCAAGCCGCAGCAAAAATACTCAAGGAATTTGGCGTGACTTATGAGGCACGCGTGATCTCCGCCCATCGCGCGCCCGATGCCTTGTTTGATTATGTTGTCAAAGCCAGTGGCCGCGGCCTGCGGGTGCTTATCGGCGGGGCCGGCGGCGCAGCTCATTTACCCGGTGTGATGGCCGCCAAAACTACCCTGCCCGTACTCGGGGTGCCGATGCCATCGAAACATTTGCAAGGCATGGATTCGCTCCTCTCCATTGTGCAAATGCCCAAAGGCATTCCCGTAGCCACCTTTGCCATTGGCGAAGCGGGTGCGGCCAATGCAGCGCTCATGGCTGTTGCCATTCTGGCAGGAACCGATGCCGAGCTCAACGCGAAACTCACCGCCTTTCGCGCCACGCAAACTGAACGCATGCTGGATATTACCCTGCCTGAACTATGATGGATATCTCCGCCGTTCGCGGCTATTTTCTCGACCTGCAAACGCAGATCGTCAGTGCGCTGGAAGTCGCCGATGGTCAGCCGTTTCGTCGCGATGAATGGCAGCGCCCGGAAGGGGGCGGCGGAATTTCCCGCGTGATTGAAGAAGGCGATGTTTTTGAGCGGGGAGGAGTCAATTTTTCCCATGTCACGGGTGAGGCCATGCCCGCTTCGGCCACTGCCCACCGGCCTGAATTGGCTGGTCGCCGCTGGGAAGCCATGGGTGTTTCGCTGGTGCTGCACCCGCGTAATCCCTACTGCCCGACCGTGCATATGAATGTGCGTTTTTTTGTCGCCGAAAAAGAGGATTGCGAGCCTGTCTGGTGGTTTGGCGGCGGCATGGATTTAACTCCGTATTACGGTTTTTTAGAAGATGCCACCTCGTTTCACCAAGCGTGCCGCGATGCGCTCACCCCGTTTGGCAAGGAGGTTCATCCTCAATACAAAGCCTGGTGCGATCGCTATTTCTTTCTCAAACACCGCAACGAAGCACGGGGTATCGGCGGCATCTTTTTCGATGATTTGAATGAAGGCGGTTTTGAGCGCTGCTTTGCTCTGACGCAGAGCGTAGGCGGCCAGTTTACTACCGCGTATCTGCCCATTATCGAGCGCCGACGTGGCTTGCCTTATGGCGAACGCGAACGTGACTTTCAGGCCTATCGGCGCGGACGTTATGTCGAGTTCAATCTCGTCTGGGATCGCGGCACGCTGTTTGGTTTGCAATCGGGCGGACGTACAGAATCCATTTTGATGTCGCTGCCGCCACTAGTAAAGTGGCGCTACGACTGGCACCCCGCTGCAGGTAGTGCAGAAGAAAAACTCTTGACGGATTTTTTACCGGAACGCGACTGGCTAGATAATAGCCCGATAGTGGCGTAGTGCCAGCGCCGAGTTTTCCAACTGATCAAATAATTGCGCCAGCTCAATGTGCGTGGCGCGTTGCGGCGCAATGGCAAGCGCGGCTTCAAGATAACTTTGCGCCTTGCCCCACAATTGTTGCTGGCGACACAAGCGACCCAGTGTAAGTAGCAAAGCACTGTCTCGGGGGTGTTGTACAAGCCATTTTTCCGCTTGGGCAATTCGTCCTATGATGTCCCCACCGCGGCATTGCGCATAAACCAGCACCAGATCATCTTCCCAATTTTTTTGCAGCGACTGCTCAATTATTTGCTGTGCCTCAACGCTGGCATTGGCAACAATCAACGCTTGTACTGTTTCACGCACTAACAAGGGATCTTCGCGATCACGCGCATCCACCGCGCGCCAGTGGCGCAACAGCCCTTCTTTGTTGCCACGCAGATCGCGCATTGCTTCGCGCAACACGCTGCTGCGTAACGGCAACGCTTGTTCTGGCGTCAAAGCCTTGTGTTTTTCCAGCTGGTGCACCAGTTTGGCGACTTCATTCCAATGCCCTAAGCCACGTTCGGCATGTAACGCCAAGCGTAACGCCGCAATGTGGCGTCCACCATTCAGGGCCAACAGCTGCAAGGTAGCGCGCGCATCTGCAAAACGATGCTCTTCCAAAGCAAACTCTGCTTCAATCATGAGCCGCGCCGACCTGAAACCCTGATCATCCGCCATGCGCACACGGTCAGCCCATAAGGTTTCGCGTTCAGCGTCGCGCAGATTATGTGCTGCCCGCCAGCCAAGCAAGGCAGCAGAACCGGGGACGGGATGATCAGGCCAGGCTTTCTCGGCACGGCGCAACGCGTGGCCAAAGCGTCCTTCTTGCAACAAGCGAGCAGCCTCAAAGTGGGCATTCATCGCTTTATGCAGCCGCTGCCGTTGCCGATAGGCAGCAACCTCGCGGGGTAACGCCAGAGTATGACTGACCAGTCGAACCACCCAGTACAAAAGAATAAAACCCACAGCGGCTAATAGCAGAAAAAAGTTCAGCGAGACTTCTGCACGCCAAGGCGGCATTACCAGCAGCACATAACCTGCGTTGTAGCGCGCTGCCGCAGCCAACCCCACGGCCAATGCTGCCAGTGTCAATAACCAGAATAGAGAACGCATGACCCTACCTGCTCACACCGCGATCGCGGGAAAGTTTGAGATTACGCACAGCCGCCAATGTTTCACCCAGCGATGGAAGATTAAAACCGACATCCGTAGCCGCCAGGGCGTTGAGTGTTTTTCGTGCATTGACAACCGACGGCGCGCGCACATCAAAATAGCGATCCAACAAAGCTTGCGTCTGGATGATTTCATCGCGAAAGGTTTTACCATCACGCTGCAATAGCGCCAAACGCGCATTGAGCAAGCGCAACTTGAGATTCTCGCGCAAAAAGAAACTCTGGCTGGGCGAGAGCAAAGCCGGATCACGATGTTCAATGCGCTCAATGCGCAACAGCTGATACAGCTCCTGCCAGACCTCGGAAACCAAGGCTTGCCAGTAACTGCGGCTAATGAGCGATGACGATAATGCAGCACCGGGTATGGGCGCTACAGGCGTATTTTTTGGCCGTTGCTCAAATGCCAGCGGCAGCGTATCAATGACGCTCACGATGCTTTCAATTTTCAAAGAAATGCTTGTGAGATCGGCGCCTGGCGTTGCTTTCAGGCGCAAAATATCCCGGGCGAGCAAACGCCGCAAAGATATAAACTGCGGCTGCAGTTCCTTTGCCAGGCGCGCATCGGCATTTTCCAAAGCGATGAGTGCGGTTTCGACGTTCCCGGCAAACTGCAACTGTTGCATGGCCATGACAATGGCTTGTTCAACCTCGGCCAATAACCGCTGATCACGGCTGCTCGACATTTCTTGATACATGGATTGCAATGCCACCGATTGGCTCTGTATCTCGGCCAGCCGCTCTTCTAGCAAAGTCACTTTAGCCTGCACCGTGAGCGCGGTATCCTGGGTTTGCTTGGCCAGGAAACGTATCTCTTTAATCGCTTGATCATTCTCTACCAGCCGATGGGCAACCTCTTGCTGAATGGCCGAGATTTGCTTGCGGCTATCAACCCATTGAGCCAGTATCAGGGCCAACAAAATCAAGAGGGCCCAGACGGACGGACGAGACCATAACCGTCTTCTGCCCGGCAGAACAGGCAGTGCTTGCGTCAATAAAGCGTTATTTTCATGTTCCATAATGTGCGTAGTATTGCATGAGTTCTGCCATCAAACCATTGTCTCCTGGTGCGGTGGGAATAACCTGTTGCAACCCCAGTCCAATGGCTTGGGCGGCAATGCGTTGATGGGTGACAAACACAGGCGTCTTTTTTAACCAGGCCTGTCCCAAATGGCCAATCATTTCAAAAAAATAGCGCAAACCTTCACTGCTGGTCAATGTCACTGCATCCAAAGTACCGGCTTCCCAACGTTTTAATAACGGACCAGGGTCAGTCTTTGAAGCCAAGCGACGATAACATGTCACATGATGTACCTCGGCACCACGCGCAATGAGGGTTTCGCCGAGTAGGTCGCGCCCCGTATCCCCACGAAAAATAATGATGCGCCGACCCGCTACTTCTGCAAGCTCAGACAATTCAAGCAGGGCTTCTGAATCAAAACGCAACGCAGGCGATATCACGTTGGTGACACCCCGCCGCATGAGCGCCTGTTCGCTCATTTTGCCTAGCACGATGGCGGGCACATGATGAGGCCAGGCACGTCGCGGCAAAATGATATCCAGCGCTTTTTCAATGGCGTTCGGACTGACAAACACGGCCAGATCATAGGTGTCTAGCGTAATCGCGGCTTCCAGCATCGGCGTGATGTCTGTACAGTCATGGATCTCCAACACCGGAAAAAATACCGGGTGCGCGCCTTGCTCCACGAGCAAGGTCGCCAAGTGCTCAGCCTGCCCTGCCGGGCGTGTAACGACCACATGCCGTCCGCTGAGAGTCATGTCTGCTCCATCGAATTTCAAGTAAGATTTGAAAGAATCGATTCAGCCCCTGCCGCGCGCAAAGTATCAGCCAACTTTTGCCCCAAGGCTTCCGGGTGAGCCATTGCGCCGCTCAACTCTGCATTTACCATACACGTGCCATCGGGTGTAGCGACAAAACCGCGCAGCCAAATTGCCTCATCACGCATTTTTGCATAAGCCCCCAGCGGGACTTCACAACTGCCGCCTAATGCACGCGCCATGGCACGCTCGGCACGCACGCAGGCGGCAGTCGTCGCATCATGCAACGGTGCCATCCAGGCAGCAATCTCCGGCCGACTCACCAGCGCCTCAATCCCCAGCGCCCCCTGTCCTGGCGCTGGCAAAGAATCTTCTGCGCTCAACACGGAGCGAATGCGCGCGCCCAAACCCAGACGCTTCAATCCTGCTGCAGCCAGAATAATGGCGTCGAACTGCCCTTCGTCCAGCTTTCTTAAGCGCGTATCGAGATTGCCGCGCAAGGGCAAGACAGCCAGATAAGGGAAGCGGGCATGCAGCTGTGATTCTCGACGAAGACTTGAAGTACCGACCACCGCACCCGGTGGCAATTCGTCGAGACTGGCATATTTATTGGAAATAAACGCATCCTCGGGCACTTCACGCGGGCCAATGGCAACCAGGGTAAACGCCGCCTCCATTTGCATCGGCACGTCCTTCATTGAATGCACGGCAATATCGGCCACACCTTCAAGCAAGGCCGCTTCCAGCTCTTTGACAAACAATCCTTTACCGCCGACTTTTGCCAAGGGGCGATCAAGTATTTGATCACCGCGCGTTGTCATGCCCAGCAAATCCACCCTGCAGGAGGGATACCATTGCTGCAACAGCATGCGGACATGCTCGGCTTGCCAGAGGGCAAGGCGGGACTCACGCGTGGCGATAACCAAGCGGGATGGGGGAGAGAGCGGTGGTGTCGATAAAAAGTCGGAAGTCATCGCTAAAAAGATCAGGGCAGATCAAAGCCAGAGGGAGTAAACAGGACGCTGTGAGTTTATCATTGCCCTCATTGCTCATAACCCGCTTTTGCTTGCTACCAGAACAAATGTCGCCGTCTTGCCAGCACCGACTTTTTACCAGCTCAATACACCACAATGAACCCAGTTCGCCACACTACACCTGCGATTGACCCTGCCAGCGAAGACAAAGAAGCCCCCTTGCGCGAAGATATCCGCTTTCTTGGCCGCATCCTGGGTGACACCTTGCGTGAGCAGGAAGGCAACAACGCCTTCGCTACGGTTGAGCACATTCGCCAACTGGCGATCCGTTTTCACCGCCATGACGATCTGGCCGCGCGCGATCAACTCGAAGCGCTGCTCAGCACACTACCTAACAACCACACAACCCAAGTCGCACGGGCCTTTAGTTATTTTTCACATCTCGCCAATATCGCAGAAGATCAGCATCACCTGCGCCGCGCCCGCGCACACGCATTGGCGGGTGCCAAACCCCGCGAAGGCAGTTTAAAGAACGCGATTGCCCGCGCACAAAAATCAGGGGTTGATGCCCGCGTTCTGGCTAATTTTTTCGCGCATGCAAAAGTCTCGCCGGTACTCACTGCACACCCGACGGAAGTGCAGCGTAAAAGCATTCTGGATTGCCAATGGGAAATCGCCCGCTTGCTTGAAGCACGTGATCGTAGCGAACTCACTCCCGATGAAATGCAAGAAGATGAAGAAGCCATTCGCCGTGCCGTGCTGACGCTCTGGCAAACCCGCATGTTGCGTCGGGTCAAACTTTCCGTTGCAGACGAAATCGCCAATGCACTGACGTTCTATGACACTACCTTCTTGCACGAACTCCCTCAACTCTATAACCGGCTGGAAGACCATCTTGCGCTCACCATGCCTGACTGGCCAAGAGATGAACTGAAACCATTTTTATACCCTGGCTCGTGGATTGGTGGCGACCGCGATGGCAACCCTTTTGTTACTGCAGATGTTTTGCTGGCGGCTGTCCGTGCACAAAGTCGCAAAGCCCTCGGCCATCAGCTCGAACAGCTCCATCGACTGGGTGCGGAGCTGTCTCCTACGTCCTCCCTGATTGGCATTTCCGATGCCTTAAAAGAACTTGCGGCCCGCTCGTCCGATCACAGCCCGCATCGCGATGACGAACCTTATCGTCGCGCCATTGCCGGAATGTATGCCCGTCTGGCTGCCACCGCACAACAACTGGATGAGCTCGAGGCTCCGCGCCATCCTGTGGGCTCTGCTGAGCCTTATGCCGATGCTGCCGAGTTCACCGCAGATATGGATATTCTGCATGACTCGTTAATAAACCATAACGCTACCCTGCTCGCCCGTGGTCGTTTGCGCCACCTTCGCCGCAGTGTTGCCATCTTTGGCTTTCATTTGGCACCTCTCGATCTGCGCCAGAACTCCGAGGTGCATGAGCGCACCGTGGCCGAGCTACTTGCCATCGCCTGTCCGGGCACCGACTATCTCGCACTGGATGAAAGGGCTCGTGTCCAATTATTGCTCGATGAACTCGCCACACCCCGACCACTTGCCGCGCCTTCGGTGACTTATTCGGCGGAGACACAAAGCGAGCTAGCCATTTTTCATGCAGCCCATGAAATTCATCAGCGCTATGGTAAAGCATCGATCGAAAACGTCATCATTTCCAAAGCCAGCAGCGTATCCGACTTGCTTGAGGTAGCGGTACTCCTCAAAGAAACCGGGTTGTTACAGCCGCTGAACCATACGCTGGATGTGCACATCGTGCCCCTGTTCGAAACCATTGGCGACCTGGAAAACGCAGCGGCTGTCATGGATCAATTACTGTCCCTGCCTCTGTACAAACAGCTGATGGCCAGCCGTGGCAACTGGCAGGAAGTCATGCTGGGGTATTCCGACAGCAATAAGGATGGCGGTTTTTTGACCTCAGGCTGGGCCTTGTATCGCTGTGAAATTGCACTTACTGCAGTATTCGCTCGTCATGGTGTTCACCTGCGACTCTTTCACGGACGAGGGGGCTCGGTAGGTCGTGGTGGTGGGCCGAGTTATCAGGCAATTCTTGCCCAGCCGCAAGGCGCTGTACAGGGGCAGATACGCATTACCGAGCAAGGTGAAGTCATTTCTTCGAAATATGCCAACCCGGAACTCGGTCGCCGTAATCTGGAAATCCTCGCTGCTGCCACACTCGAAGCCACGCTGCTGCCACGGGTGCTTGACAATCCGCCGACAGAATTTCTTGCCGCAATGGAAGCACTCTCAACCAGCGCCCTTAATGCCTATCGATCATTGGTTTATGACACACCAGGATTTGAGCAGTATTTTTGGGAATCGACCGTCATTTCAGAAATTGCGTCTCTCAACATTGGCAGCCGTCCCGCCTCACGCAAGCACAGCACGGCAATTGAAGATTTACGAGCGATTCCGTGGGTATTTTCCTGGGCGCAATGCCGTCTCATGTTGCCAGGCTGGTTTGGATTTGGTGCCGCTGTGGCCGAATGGAAAGACAAGCATGGCGACACCGGCATGCAATTGCTTAGCCGCATGAATCAAGAGTGGGGGTTTTTTCGCACGCTGTTGTCCAACATGGATATGGTGCTGGCCAAAAGTGATATTGCCATCGCGGAACGCTATTCACAGCTGGTGACGGATGACGCATTGCGTCAAGCCATTTTCCCGCGTCTGAAAACCGAGTGGCAGCAAGCCATTGGTGCGCTGCTTGAAATCACCCGAACTAGTGAGTTGCTTGACAGTAATCCGCTATTAAAGCGCTCTATTCGTAATCGCTTTCCGTATATCGACCCGCTCAACCACCTGCAAGTCGAACTACTACACCGTTATCGCGCAGGTACTACTGATGAAAAAGTGCAGCGCGGCATTCACCTGAGCATCAACGGTATCGCCGCCGGATTACGCAACAGCGGCTAAATTTAGCCAGATTGGATCAGCTTGTCGGTAAACGCTGAGGCACTTGTGCGTTAGCCTCGACCCAGCGCTTGATGCGATTGGCGTCACCAACACGGGTCATTTTGCCTACGGAAGCGAGCAAGACAATGATGGTGGGCTTACTGTTGATCCAGGCCTGCATCACCAAACAACGGCCAGCCTCGTTGATATAGCCGGTTTTCGACAAACCGATCTGCCACATCGGACTTTTGACTAGTGCATTGGTGTTATGAAATTGTTGTGACCGCCCGGCGACATTCACTTCTTCCTCCACTGTCGTCGTGAACTCACGGATCAACGGATATTGATGTGCTGCGCTAACCATCCTGGCCAAATCATGCGAGCTGGAAACATTTAATGCCGTTAGCCCTGTTGGATCAAAAAAATGCGTATCGTTCAGACCCAGTGTTTTTGCCTTGACATTCATTGCGGCAACAAACGCTTTTTGTCCCCCTGGATAATTGCGGGACAAAGCAGAGGCCGCGCGGTTTTCTGAAGACATCAGTGCGAGACGCAACATTTCCTCTCTTGACAACTTTGCCCCCACACTGAGACGCGAGTGCGTACCTTTCAAGAGGTCCACGTCTTCTATGCCTATGGTCAGGGTTTCTTTAAGATCCGGGCTGGCATCCAGGGCCACCATGGCGGTCATCAATTTGGTAATGGAGGCAATGGGCAATACCGCATTTGCATTTTTTTCATACAATACTGTTCCGGTAGTCTGATCCAGCACCAACACGGCTGAGGACGCTAAAGCAAGCACTTGCGGATTCATGGCAGCACCTGAGGAAATGTGCCTCACATGTTGAATAGGCTTAACCGATTTCCTATGTCTCACATGCTGAACTTTCTTGCCATGCAAGGTAACGTGCACGGATTTCTTTTTTTGTGCCGCCTGTGCAACCATAGGTGAGACACCAGCATAGACAACAGATGTTGCCAGCAGAGCGAGAAGTATTTTTTTCATTAAAGGTACCTTTTACCAGGTAATCATAGCTTAATACTAACACTAATTTTCATTTGTTTTAATTACTTAGACCTGAAATTTCAAGTGGAATATTGAAATTTTCCAAGGATTCGTCATTCTCTCGTCCCTCGCCGGCGACCAGAAATTTTATAACCTTTTCCCGCTGCAATAACGTATCGCGGTAGCCAAGATCGATCAAGGCACAAGTGTACTCCCGTTCAAAGAGCAAATAACTGATCAGCGCGCCGCCATTGCGATTCATCGCACCGATTCCGCGCAACAACATTCTGATTGGCCAAGGCAGCGCCCCCGCATGCCTCGCCGCCAGATGGTCAAGTCGTTGAGAAGGCGAAATCATGAGCACCTCAATCGGTCGCAAGGTGGTTCCTTGCTGTTGGCGTACCACTTCGGGTATCAGTGCAACCGTATGATTTATTCTAATCAATCGTTCAAGGTCCACCGACAATCCATCCAGAAAAATACTGGACAAGGCGTGTCCTGCAATCTGCGCCAACGAAGGATAAGTTGCAGTACGCGGACGCGCATGTTCTTCATGAAAGCGGCCCGCACCGATCACCAATACTTTATCTGCTCCCAGATGGATAGCCGGTGCAATAGGCGCTGTTTGCCGCATCGACCCGTCCCCAAACCATTCGCGATTAACTTTCACGGCCGGAAAGATAAAAGGGATGGCACTCGACGCCATTAGGTGATCCAGGTTCAGCTTGACATGCGCCCCGATCCGCTGGCTTCGCTGCCAAGGCTCAAGATCAGCGCGTCCCTGAAAAAACGTCACGCTCTGCCCACTGGAATAGCCAGAGCAGGTAATGCTTACCGAATGCAACGCCTGATTTTCGATCGCTTGATTAATCCGGTTAAAATCCAAGCTGTCGGTTAACAGTTGGCGCAAGGGTGAATTATCGAGCAATGAGCGCGGAGCGCGATGTGTCACCCAGCCAAACATCAGCGCAGCCAGCCAGCGCGCACCTGAACTTGCCACCCTCAAAATATCCGTGCGATACACCTGGTGAGCATGAAAGCTTTGCCACACGTGACATAGATGATCAACTCCCGCACCAAAATTTTCAGCCCAGGTTGCCATCACTGCGGCATTAATTGCGCCCGCTGAAGTACCACAAAGTATCTGAAAAGGATTACGTCGCGGCTCGGGGAGTAACTCACGCACTGCCTTGAGTACACCCACCTGATACGCTGCCCGCGCACCACCGCCGGTAAGAATCAATGCCACTTTAGGCGGCTGCGTAGTCATTTTTTTGCTTGTCACTCTGGTCAAAATTTTTCAAATTTATCACGTGAGACATATTGATTTGATTGAAGATTGAAGTGGCTCCCAAACCTCATTCTAACGCCGTATCATCAGCGCCGACTTTTTGGGCAAGACCCATTACGTGATGTGGAATCCATGTTTTTATATTGTGCAGTTCATACCGCATACCCATTCACGCTCAACCATCGGGCGACCATTCATTGTGCATCATGATATAGTTAAGAAATAATTTTTCCTGCTTACTAGCAGCGCTGGTGCTCACCCCGTACCAACGCAGCATCTACGACACCACTAGTCACAGCTACTAGCTAACATGGTGGCGCGGACAACTAAAAATCCTGGTGATCGCTATCCCTGATCACCTGGTTTTATGGTGCCAAGCGGCGCATTAATAAATTAACAATTTAATATCTGGAGATTCCTTGCCTCATGAACAAATCATCTTTGGCCGCCGCTCCCAGCTACATTAAACATACCAAACTCAAAGCGTGGATTACGGAAGTCGCAGCACTCACTCAGCCTGATCAAATCATGTGGTGTGACGGCTCTGAAGAAGAAGCCAACACCCTGTTTGCGCAGATGGTTGCCGCTGGCAGCATGAAGCAACTCAATCCGGCCAAACGGCCAAATTCCTACCTCGCGCTGTCTGATCCATCCGATGTCGCCCGCGTGGAAGATCGTACCTATGTGTGCACGACGGATCCGGAAGACGCAGGCCCCAACAACAATTGGGAAGATCCATCCAAAATGAAAGACACACTGCGCGGCCTTTTCAAAGGTTGCATGCGTGGCCGCACAATGTATGTAATACCGTTCTCGATGGGCCCCATCGGCTCACCCATCGCGCATATCGGTGTTGAACTCTCCGACAGCCCGTATGTCGTTGTCAACATGCGCATCATGACGCGCATGGGTCGCGCTGTATTCGATCAACTCGGCAGCAATGGCGATTTCGTGCCCTGCCTGCATAGCGTGGGCCATCCGATTGAGCCTGGAGAGCAGGACGTCAAATGGCCGTGCAACAAAACCAAATATATCTGCCATTTTCCAGAAACGCGCGAAATTTGGTCGTTTGGTTCCGGTTACGGCGGCAATGCACTGCTTGGCAAAAAATGTTTTGCCCTGCGCATCGCCTCAACCATGGCCCGTGACGAAGGCTGGCTGGCCGAACACATGCTGATCCTCGGCGTCGAATCCCCCGATGGTCAAAAGTCTTACGTTGCTGCGGCCTTTCCCTCCGCGTGCGGCAAAACCAACTTTGCCATGCTGATTCCACCCCAGAGCCTGGGTGGCTGGAAAGTCACCACCGTGGGCGACGATATTGCCTGGATCAAACCGGGAAACGACGGGCGGCTCTACGCCATCAATCCAGAAGCGGGCTTCTTCGGCGTTGCCCCTGGCACCTCGGAGAAAACGAACTTCAATGCCATGGCGACATTGAAGGAAAACATTATTTTCACCAATGTTGCCTTAACAGACGACGGCGATGTATGGTGGGAAGGCATGACCAAAGAGCCTCCCGCGCATCTGATCGACTGGCAGGGCAGGGACTGGACACCCGAAGACGGTAAAGCGGGCCGCAAGGCAGCACACCCCAACTCGCGCTTTACCGCGCCTGCGGCGCAGTGCCCTTCGATTGATCCCGATTGGGAAAGCACCGCTGGCGTGCCGATTTCAGCCTTCGTATTCGGTGGCCGTCGTGCGACCACCGTGCCACTTGTTTTTGAAGCCTTCAACTGGAACTACGGGGTTTATATGGCCGCGACCCTGGGCTCGGAAACAACAGCCGCTGCCACTGGCCAGCAAGGCATCGTGCGTCGTGATCCCTTCGCCATGCTGCCTTTCTGCGGTTATCACATGGGTGACTATTTCAATCACTGGCTAAAAATTGGCCATCAACTGGAACACGCGCCACGCATTTTCACGGTCAACTGGTTTCGCCAAGATGCCCAGGGCAAGTTCATGTGGCCCGGCTTTGGCGAAAACATGCGTGTACTCAAATGGATCATCGAGCGCAGTCGCGGGCTGGTCAATGCCAAACAAACGGCCTTGGGATGGGTTCCCCGCTTTGAAGACCTCGACTGGGGCGACAATGCGGAAGTGTCTAAAGGAGCCTTTGAAGAACTTGCTGCCATTGACGCGACGGCTTGGCGTGAAGAGCTCAAACAGCATGGCGAATGGTTCGACAAGCTCAAATCCCGCATGCCACGGCAGCTCATGCTCAAGCGCGATCTGTTCGAGCTCGCGCTGGATGACTAGCGTCATCGAACTTGACCCAGTCTCTCAGACTGATTGAGTTTTAATAGTTAACACAGTGTGGGCCCGCGCTGTTATCACAGTAACAACGCGGGCTTTTTCTTAAATACCGCCCGACCGCTGCCAGTCAATCTGCGCTGGCAGCACGCCGCGCAAGGCGTTACACACCACCACCGCTTCGGCTACACGCAAGTCGCTCCGCGTGAGCACTTTTTCTGTCGCGGCCCATGCAGGATCCGCCAGCAATACGCTGCGCATCACACCCGGCAACAAACCGCAGGCCAACGGCGGGGTACACCAATGACCCGCGAGCTTTACAAACACGCTGCTGCGCGCGCCCTCGGTCAGCTCGCCTCCCTCATTGAAAAACAGCACATCAAAAGCGCCTGCTTTTTCGGCGCATTGCCAAGCGGCATCGTATTCTGCTCGATTGGTAGTTTTATGTCGCAAAAAAAGAGCATCCATTTTCACTGGCGCCTGACCCAGCAACACAGTCACGGGAACAGACATATCCGCCAGCGGGGCAAGCTGCACCTCCACATCCCCTGACGACTTGAGCGCTAATCGTAAACGATGCAAGCCATGCAGTAGAACTGCACAAGCCCGCGCAATGGCTTCCCGTATCTTGCCTTCGTCATAACAAAAATCAAAATGCCGCGCCGAATGAGATAAGCGTTGCAGATGCCGCGCAAGATGAGGGCAACCCGCCTGAGTGGCGAGCATCGTCTCGAACAATTCAAACTCGTGCATGAGTTCTGTTAAAAATGCACTTTTTAATGCACATTCGCCAAACTCGGCCTCTGCCGTGCTGTCTTGCACAATGCCTGCGCCAACCCCCATTTCTCCTCTGCGCTGCCCATCCCCATCGGGCGCTTCGAGCAACAGCGTGCGAATAGGAACCGATAAGCAAAAATCCCCCATCAGTTGCCCCTTGGGCGACACCTCAAACCAGCCCAGCGCGCCCGTATAGTAACCCCTTGGCGAGGTTTCCAGCATCTGAATGATGTCGAGCGTCCGTCGCTTGGGCGCCCCAGTAACCGAACCTGACGGCAATAACGCCGTGAGCAAATCATGCAACGTGCAAGCCGACGCCACCTTGGCTTCGACCGTGGAAGTCATTTGCAACACCTTGCCATAGCGCGCCACATGAAACAGCTCCGGCACACTCACCGTACCCAGTTGCGCAACGCGACCGAGATCATTGCGCAGCAAATCGACAATCATCACATTTTCAGCACGGGTTTTAGGATCATTCACCAAATGTCTTGCGTTAAGCGCATTCGTGGCTTCATCGTCGGCGGCTTCAGCCGTGCCTTTCATTGGTAAAGTGCGCAAATGGCCCGCACGATGCTGTATGGCCAACTCAGGCGAAAAAGACAACACGGCTCGACCGTCAAGCAAGTGAATCAGCGCACCAAAAGGTACCGGCTGTCGCATTTTTAGCCGTTGGTAAAGTGAAACCAACCCGCCATAAGCAGTAAAGCCCAGTCGATAGGTGTAATTAACCTGATAGGTGTCGCCCGCTGCAATGTACCGATGAATGCGTGCAATTGCCTCGCCAAATTCAATCTCATTCACGCTGGACACAATACCGGTCACGCCAGCTGTCGCAGAACGGCACCCGCTGCTTGCTCTTTTTAAGAGCCATTCATCGACTGCGGCCGCGGATAGCTGCTGGCATTTTCTAAACAGCAGCAGATGAGCCAGCTCTTGCACCGGCAGCACAATGTCTTGTAACGCTACACCTTGCAATGCTGCGCCCAGCTCGAAAGAAAACAGCCCAACGGCATAGAGACCCTGGGTTTGCAGCCGCTGCATTTCTTCCAGCAGCACAGGAAAAGCAGCCATATCGGTGCAGCATAATGACGTGACATGCTCGGTATACAACCGTGATCGGGGTTGCTCTTCACTGGCTTCACTATCATCGAGCAGCGCAAAGCATTCCCCAATGAATTCATTCTCGCCTTGAGAAAACCCTGAAGAACTCACGTTAATAAGCAAACCGGGGTAACAGGTCTTCCAGATTCAGCTCGCGCAGAATCTGCTCCGCACGGTGTCGTGCATTGGCCCTTGGAAGATTGCCACGCCGCGCGATGATCAGCTCATTTTTCATTGAATGCTCCCAACCCACCAATTCAGTTACTGTCAGCGTGTAACCATGCGCCTCCAATAGCAGGCAGCGCAATACATTGGTCAGCTGGCTGCCGAATTCACGCGTGTGAATGGGATGTCGCCAGATTTCAGAGAGCGGTGTTTTTGCAAATGACGCATTTTTATGCTGTCGCAAAACAGCAGCAACCTCTGCCTGGCAACAGGGCACCAGCACGATGAATTGCGATTCTTTGTGCAGGGCAAAACGAATCGCATCATCCGTTGCCGTATCACACGCATGAAGCGCAGTCACGACGTCAATGCGCTCAGGCAGAGCGGGCGACGTCACTGAGGCGTCAACGGACAAATTAAGAAATGTCATGCGCGCAAAAGCCAATCGCTGCGCCAGCGCTTCTGCTTGCGTCACCAGCTCGGCACGTCGTTCAATGCCATAGACCGTGCCCTTGTCTCGTGACTTGAAAAACAGATCGTACAAAATAAAACCCAGATAAGACTTGCCCGCGCCATGATCCACCAGCGTCACATCGCCATGTGCCTGCATCACTTCAACCAGCAATGGTTCGATGAAATGCACCAGGTGATAAATTTGTTTGAGCTTGCGACGGCTATCCTGGTTCAGTTTGCCATCGCGGGTAAGGATATGCAGTGCCTTTAAAAGCTCAGGCGATTGCTCAGGCTTTATCTCATGACTCATGACAGCTGACTTGTCCAAAATTAATCATCCAGCGGCAATCGAATGGCATATTGACCCGACTTTTCATCGCGCTCGATGATGAGCAGCTTGCGCTTTTTAGCGTCTTCCAATAAATCGCGGAATGAACGGTAGCCATAGTAAGACTCGGTAAATCCGGGTTTCCTCCGTTGCAAGGTCGGCTTGACCATTGAACCCCACAAGGTTGCCTCGCCACCGCGCTCTGCCATCAGGGCTTCGACGGTTTCTACCAGTAAGTCGAGCGCCTCCTCGCGCCTGGATTCTTCCGGTTTTTCCTCGACCTTGTCTGCGACCGCTTTAGCTGTCACTGTTTTAGCAATCACCGCTTTTACCGGCGTTTTTTTCGCACTGCGCGTTTTTTTCGCCTCCTGTTCGCGCACCAGATCATCGTAAAAAATGAACTCGTCGCAATTCGCTGACAGCAAATCAGACGTTGCCGCTTTCACGCCCACGCCAATCACATGCTTGTTGTTCTCGCGCAGCTTGGAGACCAAGGGCGAGAAATCCGAATCACCGCTGATAATGACAAAGGTATCGACATGCGCCTTGGTATAGCAAAGATCCAGCGCATCGACCACCATGCGGATGTCGGCCGAGTTCTTGCCTGACTGGCGCACATGCGGAATCTCGATCAGCTCAAACGATGCCTCATGCATTGGCGCTTTAAATTCCTTGTAGCGCGCCCAGTCGCAATAGGCTTTCTTGACCACGATACTGCCCTTGAGCAGAAGTCGCTCCAGCACTTTCTTGATGTCGAACTGGGCATATTTTGCATCGCGCACGCCCAACGCAATGTTCTCGAAATCGCAGAACAACGCCATATTGGTTATTTCAGGCAAGCCCGCCATGAACAACTCCTTTGGGATAATTTATAAAACACGAAGTTTCGCATGGAACGGCGCAGCCCACAGCGGATAAACTGCCACATAGTGCATCAATCAGCGACTGCCGTCGATTATCCGTAGCCCGCCACTCCCCCGCCACTCACTGCGCCGTCTCGCCAGCGCCGACTTTTCATCGCATTTTCATGATCACCACATTTCTGCATCACCTGGCCCTGGCCACACCGCTATTCGCCATGGTAGTCATTGGCTACACGCCGGTGCGCTGGTTTCATTGGCCACCATCTGTGGCTGAAGGCTTGAGCCGTTTCGTGTTTTCAATCGCGCTGCCCGCCATGCTCTTTCGCCTGATGAGTGATTTTTCTCGCCTGCCCCCGGTAGATGTGCGCTTGCTGATCGCCTTTTTTGGCGGCTGTCTCATTGTTTTCGGTATCGGCCGTTTTTTCGCTTGGCGCGCGCTGCGACTCGACGGCGTGGCGCAGTCCATCTTTGCCTTAGGCGGCATATTCTCCAACAATGTGTTGCTAGGTTTGCCCCTGGCTAAAACCACCCTGGGGAACGCCTCTCTGCCTTCGGTTGCACTGATCCTGACATTTAATTCGCTCATTTTATGGACGCTCGTCACTGTCTCTATTGAATGGGCAAAGCATGGCAGCCCCTCTTTTACCGGTTTTGCAAAAACGCTGCGCTCGGTACTGA
>DATCQI010000182.1:0-2456 GCA_036569545.1 Rugosibacter sp.
ATGCCCTTTGCTCTGGGTACTTGGGTGGTGGGCCCATGGCTGTTGCCGGGCAAGGATTTGAATGCCTATTTGTTTTTGGGCGCGACGCTGTCGGCCACCTCGGTGGGTATTACCGGCCGCGTTTTTCGCGATATGGGCAAGCTGGATTTGCCCGCCGCGCGTATTGTGCTGGGTGCCGCGGTGATTGACGATGTGCTGGGTTTGGTGATCCTCGCCGTGGTGTCCAGTCTGGTGACTATCGGCACGGTGAGCACAGGTGCGGTGGGCCTTATTCTGGCCAAGGCCATGTTGTTTCTTGGCGGCAGCATTGGCATTGGCCGCTTGATTTCGCCGTGGATCAGCAACTCTTTGGCGCGGCTGGATGCCGGGCCGTCGATGCTGTTTGCCCAGGTGTTGTCCACCGCGCTGGCTTTTTCGTGGCTGGCACACGTCATGGGTTTAGCGCCGATCATTGGTGCGTTTGCTGCGGGTTTGTTGTTCGAGCCGGTATTCTTGCAAAAATTCGAGCAGCCACCCATCGTGCGTGATATTGAAGCGGTTTTGCCTGCTCAGTTATCAGCTAATTCTTCTACCAGTGAGGCGAGTCTGGTTGAACGGGTCAAGGCTGTTTTAGCCAAACACACCGGCCATCAGCATGAAGATTTGATCGAACCTATGGGCTACTTTTTCGTGCCGGTATTTTTTGTGCTCACTGGCATGCAGGTCGATTTGCAAACGCTGGCCGACCCCGCCGTGCTCATTGTGGGCTTGGGTGTGACTGCCGCCGCAATCATCGGCAAACTGATGGCAGGCCTGGCCGCCGGACGCGAAGCGGGTGGCTGGCTAGTCGGCTGGGGCATGGTGCCGCGCGGTGAAGTCGGGTTGATTTTCGCGATGACCGGGCGGCAACTGGGCGTGATGAGCGAAGCGATGTTTTCCGTCATTGTCATCATGGTCATCCTTACCACGCTGATTACGCCGCCGGTGTTATCGTACCTGCTGAAAAGTTATGCGAAGCGGTCTCTTTGAATCCTTCTTTGGGCACTCGGATAGTGCTGATGATATGCGCAGTGGCCTATTTGTCGAGCTGCTGCGCAAGGCACAATGATTCAAGTGAGTAGCAATAGCCGAACTTATTTTCTGGCAGCTGGGCTCACTCTCCAAATGATATTGCCCACATCGTCAGCCACAAGAATGGCGCCTTTGCGATCCACGGCAACGCCGACCGGGCGGCCATAGGCTTCGCCTTTCTCACTGAGGAATCCGGTCAGGATATCTTCTGGCAGACCAACCGGTCGCCCTTTCTCAAAGGGTATGAAAATGACTTTGTAACCGGCAGGTACTGTGCGGTTCCATGAGCCATGCTGACCGATCAGCGCGCCATTTTTATAGTGGGCAGGCAATAAATTGGCATCATAAAAAGCCAGGCCTAAAGAGGCTGTGTGCGACCCCAGGGCATAATCGGGCTTGATGGCAGTGGCGACCAGGTCAGGTCGCTGTGGTTTGACACGCGCATCAACATGCTGGCCAAAATAACTGTAGGGCCAGCCGTAAAATCCGCCAGCCTTGACCGATGTCATGTAGTCCGGCACCAGATCATTACCCAGTTCATCGCGCTCATTGACTGAAACCCACAGTTCCCCGCTTTGTGGTTGCCATGCCATGCCGACCGGATTGCGCAATCCGGAAGCAAACACGCGGCGGCGTCCGCTGGTGATATCAATCTCCAGAATGCCGGCACGATCCAACTCATTATCCATGCCATTTTCTGCAATATTGCTGTTCGATCCGACACTCACATACAGATACCTGCCATCGTGACTGGCCACAATGTTCTTTGTCCAATGGTGATTGATCCGGCCAGCAGGCAAATCGGCAATCTTGACTCCGAGGTCGCTGATAAGCGTTTGGCCTTCCTTGTAGGGAAACCGCATCACTGCATCGGTATTGGCAACATACAAATAATTACCGACCAGCACCATGCCGAAAGGGGAGTTCATGCCTTGCAGGAATAGCGTTCTACTATCGGCGATGCCATCGCCATTGGTGTCACGCAACAGGCTGATGCGATTTTCGCTGGCAACATCGGCACCGGCTTTCTTCATGATGATCCCCATGACGAAACCTCTGATGCCTGTATTGTCATCGGGCTTGGGCGGCGCATTGGTTTCGGCCACGAGCACATCGCCATTAGGCAAGACATACAACCAGCGCGGATGATGCAATCCCCTGAAAAAGGCATTGACTGCAAGTCCCTGCGCAGCGATGGGCTGCCCATTTTTGGGCCAACCTTTGGCTACAGCGATGTTGATGGTAGGCAGGAGCTTTGATGTTGGCGGTGGCAGAACCGGATTACTGCCTATGCCTGCATTATCAGGCAGGGATGCGACACCGGCGCACGCGGAAATTGAGGCAGAAAGAATCAACGCGGATAGCCACAACAGCGCGGTGCCTACAGATCGGCGGATGAGGAGTAA
>DATCQI010000183.1:0-8834 GCA_036569545.1 Rugosibacter sp.
GGCGTCGATGTTGCGCAGCATCCGTAGCGCCATGCGGCGCGGTTCGACCGTATCAACCAGGGTCGCGACATTGGATGTCTTCTCGCGGGCATATAGCGCCCCGACATACACCTTGAAAAAAAACCGGGTGCGCAGGCCTGCACCGTTGAGCACCAGATCGCTTGTGCCGACGCGAACCTTATCGTCAATCGTGACGCCCGCTACTTCGGCGGCCTGCCCACTGCAGGTGACGACCAGAGAGGCAAGCAGCAACACCTGCCGGATACTTTTTGTTTTCATGAACGTAATTGGTATACAACGCGGTAAATCCCTGCACGGCAGCCTTTTTTGACGATCAACTTGCAGGTCTCCTTCTGCTTTGAGGCATCCATTGCAGATCAAAAGTTATGCGTGTATTGCACGGCAAGGATATCCACAGCGCTCGAATACTTGCCATCGATCAACCCTTTTGAGGCGGTATCGACACCTTGTCCATTGTCCGAAATCGTCGAGTCATGGATGAAGAGATGCGAATAACCGACGTCGACCATGCCTGTCTTCGAGAGCTTGTATTGTGCGCCGAACGCAAGCCACCAGCGGTTGTTGTCCGGCAGTCGCGGTGTGCGGTAATTATCCTGGTTGACCGGAGACTGGTCGTAAGCCGTACCTATGCGCAGTTTCAAGTCATCGCTGTATTGATAGTTGGCGCCCAGGGCCACTCGCCAGGTATTGCGCCAGTTTTCCTGCGTATGACTGAGAATGGTGCCGCTGAGTGCGCCATCGGTGCGCACCGCGTCAAGTTTCGGAATCTTTCCCCAGCCAGTCCACGACACATCGCTGAGCAACTCCCAGCGGTCGCTGAGTTTGTGCTCTCCGCTGAAAATCCAGGTGTCCGGGACCTTGATACCGAGCTTGATCCCGCCGTTATAAAGGCCGCCGGCGATGACGGCATTGGCTACTGGATTCAATCCACCCGCCGTTGTCACCACCGGATTCTGGAATGTCGCCCTTCCCGTGACGGTGTATTTGATCGCCGAGCGGTACGACAGACCGATGCGCGTCGCGTCCGATAGCTGGAACATGGCGCCGAGGTTGTAGCCCCAGGCGGTATCGTCACCTTTCAATTCGGCAAAGGATTCATAGTTGTTGAGGAAGCCGCCAGCGCATGCTGCGCCACCGCCGAACCCAAGAAAAGTGGCATTGCTGCACACCGCACCCCCGGTATTCACTGCACTGGTCAACCGCGCATCAAGCTTCTGCCAGCTGGCGCCGACGCCAAGCGATAGCTTGTCATTCACCTTGAACGCCACTGTCGGGTTGATGTTGAGAGTCTTGACGTCTGATGTCACCGCATAAAAGCGCCCCTGCCAGTTGGTGTCATATTCGGTTTTCAGCCCAAAGGGTGCATTGATGCCGAGACCGATCGACCACTGCGAATTCAGCGGCATCGAAAAATACAAGCTCGGGACAGAAGCGAGGCTGCCTGCCTGCCCGCCATTGCTTCCAGCGGTGGTGATCAGTGCCGGATTGGTGCTGTTGCGGTTGGAAAATCGAGTATCGACATCAATCACATTGACCGCTCCCGCGATCTGCATGCCGGGCAGATAGGTCAGGCCGGCTGGGTTGAAGAATATCGTACTGGCATCGGCGGCAACGGCGGCCGAGCCGGCATACGCATTGCCGAGGCCGCTGGCGTTTTGTTCCAGCAGTTGAAAGCCCGCTGCCCCGGCCGAACCTGCGAATGCGGTCATCAGGAGCGCCGGAATCAGATGCTGCGTTATCTGTTTTTGCATTGCCATCTCCCCTGTTATGTTTATGTTCGGGAATTGCCTTGGCATTACACTTCAGTACTACCTTGCCTACATTGCCCTTATACGCCTTTATTTTTACACTGCAACTGCTATGTCACGGTTGCTTGATTCAGGTCAAAGGGAAAGTCATCGACAAGCCTGTCACCAAGCCAGATTTTAAGCAACGCATGAGTCAGACCGCCTGCCCGCGATCTGCATGCCGGGCAGATAGGTCAGACCGGTTGGTGCAAATCAAATGAGGGCACTACCCAGAAACGCCACTCAATGGGTACGGCTGCTTTGCCCGACCTCCATTACCACAGCAAGGGGAGCAGCCCCAATACTGCTAAAGTCAGCAAGAGACATAAAGCCTGGATGCCCGTTTGACGGGAAGACAGCGTGAAGGCATAAAGGCCTTTGATGGCATTGTTGCTGGATGCGGCAATCAATATGCTGGCCGATGCTACGGGCAACGGCGTAAACGTTGGTGCCGATTGGGTCATGCCCATGATAAAGGGATCCACATCTGTTACGCCCATAATGGCGGCCAGTGTAAAGACGCCTGTCTGCCCCATATACTGGATGCTCAAGCGGGTGGCTATGAGCATAGCCACGAAGACTAGTGCGAAGAGTAGCGCTGCGCTTATTTCGAGTGGATTTTTGGGCGCATATTCCCTGGCCATTTTCACTGCATTTGGATTCCCCCATCGTGACCATAGCCAGCCGACAAGGATCGCAAGGCAAGCCAGCACAACAAAGGGTAGCGACAACTTAAGCATGAGGTCTCGATTGAACAGCGCCAGTAGAATCGCCAACCGCAGATACATCATTCCGGAAGCAATCAGTATCCCGCCAGCAAACAGGTGAGGTTGTTCTTCAGACTTTGCTCTTCGGGCCAGCGCGACTGTCGTGACCGTAGATGAATAAGCCCCGCCGAGCAGTGCCGACAAAATGATCCCTCCTTTACCCTTGGCCAGCCGCTGAAGGACATAGCTGCCATAAGAGACCGCGCTCACTGCTACAACCACAAGCCAGACCTTAAATGGGTTAATCTGAAATTGGCCCAATTGCTCGTCGGGCAGTAGAGGCAGAATGACTGCAGACAGCATCAGGAATTTTGCGAAGGTGAGAATGTCCGTCGGTTCAATACGCTTCGCCAAATCTTCCAGGCCAGCCTTGAGTTCCAGTAGAAGGATGCTGCACACGGTAAGCGTCGTGGCAATCCAGAACATCTCGTGATAAACCAGTGCGCCGACCAAATAGGTTGCAAGCCCGGACATCTCGGAGGTGACACCCGAATATCCAGAAGAGGAGAGCTTGTGCCAGTAGGACATCATTAAAAATCCGGCAACAATGCCAAAACCCAACGTCTGTGGCAAAAGCTCATTGCCAGACAATAGGGCCATGGAATATCCGATGAGCCCAATCAGCGGGAAGGTACGTACCCCTCCAAATGAGTAGTGATCATCCTTGGCTTTGCGTTCTTCACGTTCCAGTCCGATCAAGAAAGACAGGAACAGCACAAAAAGGATATGCACCCCCTCAGGGGGTAGCCATTCAAAATAGGTCATGGCGTATCTCAAAGGCAATGGAGAGCAACGGAAAGCAACATATTTTCATTTCCTGCGGCTGATATAAATCGTGCGAGAGGAATTGGACAAGGCGGCTCAGGGGCAATAATCATCCATCGGGATAGATTTATCCGCGCACTTCGCCATTTCCCAGCACGATCCATTTTTGCGAGGTGAGACCTTCCAGGCCTACTGGTCCACGGGCGTGGAACTTGTCGGTTGAGATACCGATTTCGGCACCCAGGCCATATTCAAAGCCATCGGCAAAGCGCGTTGAGGCGTTTACCATGACTGAAGCGGAATCCACTTCGCGCAAAAAGCGCAGTGCGGTGGTGTAGTTTTCAGTGACGATGGCTTCAGTGTGTGCGGATGAGTATTTGTTGATATGAACGATGGCCTCATCAATATCAGCCACTACTTTGCACGAGATGATCGCCGCAAGATATTCGGTGGCGTAATCTTCTTCGCTTGCAGGTTTGGCCTCAGCTACCAGCGCACGGGTTTCCTCACAACCTCGAATCTCAATTCCGTGTGCGATGAGCATGGCCGCGATTTTCGGCAACAAGCTGGCTGCCATCGGGCGCGCGATGAGCAGGGACTCGGCCGTATTGCAGGTGCCCAGCCGCTGCGTTTTGGCATTTTCAACAATAGCGAGTGCTTTTTCCGGGTCGGCGGCGCTATCCACATAGACATGGCAATTGCCATCGAGATGCTTGATCACCGGCACGCGTGCTTCCTTGGAAATGCGCTCGATCAGGCCCTTGCCGCCGCGCGGCACGATGACGTCGACAAATTCCGGCATGGTGATGAGATACCCCACCGCAGCGCGATCAGTCGTGTCGATCACCTGTATTGCTGTTTCTGGCAAGCCTGCCGCAACCAGCCCTTGTTTCACGCATGCGGCAATGGCCTGATTGCTGCGAATGGCTTCCTTGCCGCCGCGCAAAATGGCGGCATTGCCAGACTTCAAACACAAGGCGGCGGCGTCCGCCGTCACGTTCGGACGCGCTTCATAGATAATCCCGACCACGCCCAGCGGCACGCGCATTTTGCCCACTTGTATGCCCGACGGGCGACGCCTCAACTCGGTAATCTCGCCCACCGGATCAGGCAGTGCGGCAACCTGCTCCAGCCCGTGAGCCATGGCTTCGATGTCTTTTTCGCTGAGCGTTAAGCGGTCCATCATTGCGGCATCCAGCCCTTCTGCTTTTGCTGCGGCAAGGTCTGCGGCATTTGCGACCAGCAGTTTGGTGCGCTGGGCGCGAATCGTGCTGGCGATAGTGAGCAGAGCGGTATTTTTGGCGCTGGTTGAAGCGCGGGCGACGGCATGCGAGGCGTCACGTGCCGCTTGGCCGATTTGCAGCAGAGTGTCTTTGAGGGTCATGAGAGCATCCTTGGGCGGGTCAAACGTAAGGCGAGCTGTAAAAATTCGTTCCACAGGTCGCCTGTGGCGAGCCCCTTAATCATGCGGTCAATTTTTGCCGCATGCAAGAGGGCGGGGCGGATTTGTGCGGTACGCGCTTCATTGGCCAGCGCCCACAATACCAAGGGCGGGGCAGCGCCTTCTGCCTGCAAGCCTTCCAGCGTGCGCACGGCGCGCACGGTGTCACGGTTCTTGAGCGCATCGCGCAGGTCAGAGACATCATAGCGGGCGACATTCAACACGGCAGCTTCTATCTGTGCCAATGAAATTTCTCCGGCTGGATAGAGCAGGCCCAGTTTTTGAATTTCCTGGTGCGCGGCGAGCAGATTGCCTTCAACATGAGCGGCGATGAATTCCAGCCCGGCGCGTGATGCCGTCTGCTGTTGACGCGCCAGGCGCTCGGCCAGCCACTGCGGCAGGCGCGCCAGAGGGGGCGCATTGCATTCAATGGCCACGCCGGCCTGGCTGAGCGTGGTGACCCACGCGGCTTTTTTTGCTTGCCAGTCGAGCTCAGGCAAGGTAATCAAGGTCACTGTTCCTGTGCCTAATGTTTTGCAGTAACGTTGTAACGCCTCGCTGCCTTCACGCCCCGGTTTGCCTGAGGGAATGCGCAGATCAATGAGTTTGGTTTCGCCAAACAGGGATAGGTTACCCGCCGCTAAAAAGAGGTCGTCCCAGCGAAAATGGGTGCCCGCCATAATCACTTCGCGCTCGGCAAAGCCTTGGCGCCGCGCCGCAAGACGAATGGCATCGGCCGCTTCAATGACCAGCAGCGGCTCGTCACCGTGAAGTAAATACAGTGGCGCTAACGGCTTATTGAGATGCGTGCCAAGTTGCTCAGGGCGCAGTTGCATTGCCGGACTCACTTACTGCTTTGAGCTTGGCAGCGGCCAGCCGACGCAGCAGCTGCTGTATCAGATCATTCTGCATGTCGCGCCAGAGCAGAACTTCTTCTGATTCTTTGGAGAGCACCAGATTATCATTGAAAGTCATGGCGCGCCGTAAAACGATCTGGCTTGGCGGAATGTAGTCCGTGTTATTCGGGCCGCTCACCTTGAAAGAAAATGTGCGCACTAAATCATATTCGCGCGCCCGCCCGGCGGCATTTAACGTGAGAATGACTTTCTCATTGCGGTCCCCCAGTACGATCAGGTTAGCTTCGGCATCTTTGGGGTCATCAACAATTCGCGTGGGAGATGAGGCTTCAATGCTGCGTTTGAGTTGCGCGTAAAGCTCCGAGCTGGGCGCCAGGGCAATGCTCATGGTTTGAAATGGCAAAGCGTAATCACCGCGCAATTGAAAGCCGCAGGCAGCGAGCAGGCCGACTAGACAGCAGGTGACAAACAACTGGATGGCAACTTTTATCGCGCGCACGGATGACTCCTCTTAATGCAATTTAAACAACAATATTAACCAGACGGCCGGGAACTACAATGATTTTTTTCGCCAGGTTGCCTGCCATGTGCTTTTGTGCGGCGTCCGAAGCCAGCGCTGCCTCTTCAATCGCCGTCTTGCCGGCGCCGACTTTCATGCGCAGGCTGCCGCGATGCTTGCCGTTGATTTGCAGCACCAGCTCGATTTCGTCTTGCGCCAACGCAGCCTCCAGCGGCTCGGGCCACGGGGCAGCGAGAATGTCCTCGCCATAGCCAAGTTCGCGCCAGAGCGTGTGGCAAATGTGCGGAGTGAGTGGCGAGAGCAGGCGCAACAGAATGCTTACGCATTCAGTAAGCACGGCAGTGCCTGTAATGTTGCCAGAAAATTCAGGGATGCCTTTTTCCAAACTGTTCAGCATCTTCATGGCACTCGATGCCACGGTATTGAACTGATGCTTGGCAAAGTCGTAGTTGGCCTGACGCAGCAGGATGTGTATTTCGCGGCGCAAGGCGGCAACAGGCTCGGGCAGGGTCTCTGGTATCGTTGCTCCATGGCGAAGGCTGTTTTTAAGGCCATGTCCCAGCGCCCACAAGCGGCGCAAGAATCGAAACGCGCCTTCAACGCCTGAATCTGCCCATTCCAGCGTTTGCTCAGGGGGGGCCGCGAACATCATGAAAAACCGCGCGGTATCCGCGCCGTAAGTTTCAATCAGCGATTGCGGGTCCACGCCATTGCGCTTGGATTTTGACATTGTGCCGATGCCTTGATAATCGACCGCCTGACCATCGGTTTTGGCTGTAGCGCCGGTGATGCGACCTGCGTCGTCTTTGATCAAATCAAGTTCTTCAGGGGCGAAGTAGCTTATGCTGCCTTGCGCCGTGCGCCGCGAAAAAATATGGTTGAGCACCATGCCCTGCGTGAGCAGGTTAGCGAAGGGTTCGTCGTAACTCACCAAGCCAAGATCGCGCATGACTTTGGTCCAGAAGCGCGAGTACAGCAAATGCAGAATCGCGTGTTCAATCCCGCCGATGTATTGATCCACCGGCATCCAGTGATTCGTTCGCTCATCCACCATGGCCGTGGCGTTATCCGACGCGCAGTAGCGGGCGTAATACCAGGAAGAATCCACAAAGGTATCCATGGTGTCGGTTTCACGCCGCGCAGGCTGGCCACATGATGGGCAAGCGCAGTTGACGAAATCAGCGCGTTTAGCGAGCGGATTGCCTGAACCATCCGGCACGCAATCCGTGGGCAGTTTCACCGGCAATTGATCGTCGGGAACAGGTACGGTGCCGCAGGCTTCGCAATGAATCAGCGGAATGGGGCAGCCCCAGTAGCGCTGCCGCGAGACGCCCCAGTCGCGCAAGCGGTAGTGCACTTGCGTGTCGCCTAGATGCTTTGCTTTGAGGTCGGCGGCAATGGCGGTGACCGCTTCTGCGAACGGCAGGCCATCGTATTTTCCCGAATTGACGCAGCATCCGCGTTGTTTATCGGCATACCAGTCTTGCCACCCATCCAGAGAGAAGGTTTCGCCTGCAACTGCGACCACGGGTTTGATCGGCAAACCATATTTTTGGGCAAACGCAAAGTCGCGTTCATCGTGCGCCGGCACAGCCATTACCGCGCCATCGCCGTAATTCATCAAGACGTAATTGCCCACCCAGACCGCGAGTTGTTCGCCGGTGAGAGGATGCGTTACAAACAGGCCGGTGGGCATGCCCTTTTTTTCCATGGTGGCTATATCGGCTTCCATCACTGAGCCATGTTTGCACTCATCGATAAAGGCGGCCAGTACCGGATTGTTTTTGGCCGCATGCGTGGCTAGGGGGTGTTCTGCTGCCACGGTGCAAAATGTCACGCCCATGATAGTGTCCGCGCGGGTGGTGTAGACCCACAGGTTTTCTTCTTTGCCATCGAGCGTGTAGGGAAAGGCAAAGCGCACACCGGTGCTCTTGCCGATCCAGTTGACCTGCATGGTTTTTACGCGCTCTGGCCAGCCGGGCAGGGTGTCCAGTGAGGACAAGAGCTCATCTGCATAGCGGGTAATGGCCAGGTAGTAACCGGGGATTTCACGTTTTTCAACCACCGCGCCCGTACGCCAGCCGCGCCCGTCGATCACCTGTTCATTGGCCAGCACGGTTTGATCAACCGGATCCCAATTCACTACCTGCGTTTTTTTATAGGCAATGCCTTTTTCCAGCATGCGCAAAAACAGCCATTGGTTCCACCGGTAATACTCAGGCTGGCAGGTCGCCAGCTCACGCTGCCAGTCAATGGCAAAGCCCAAAGACTGCAACTGATTTTTCATGTAGGCAATGTTCTCATTTGTCCATTGCGCCGGCGGCACGTTATTTTGCATGGCCGCGTTTTCGGCCGGCAGCCCGAAAGCATCCCAGCCCATGGGCTGCAGTACGTTATAGCCGCGCATGCGGTAGTGCCGCGAGAGCACGTCGCCCAAGGTGTAGTTGCGCACATGGCCCATGTGCAGCTTGCCCGACGGGTAAGGAAACATCGACAGACAATAATATTTTGGCTTATCCGAATTTTCTGTCGCGTGAAAGCTCTGTGCGTTATTCCAGAAGGCCTGAGAAGATTGTTCAATTTGGGTCGGTTGATATTTTTCCTGCATGGCCGGGGCTTTTGTTGATTGAGGGCGAAAGGCAGAATTATACCCAGCCCCTTGTGCGTTATTAAGGG
>DATCQI010000184.1:0-8820 GCA_036569545.1 Rugosibacter sp.
TACAGCATTACTTACAGCCACGAGGTGTTATGGATGGGCGTGACCACGTTGATTATTCATGCCATCATCATCCTCACCGGCTGGGTAGCCTGGAATAAAGCGAATGCCGGGTTCAGATAATCACGCGTCCTTCAGGGCATACACTGCGGGCAAGTTTCGCCAGGCGCCTTTGATGTCCATGCCATAGCCAAACACATATCGATCAGGCAATTCGATGCCGACAAAATCGGCCGTGACAGGTTTGGCACGACCGATTTTTTTATCCGCAAAAACAGCCGTGAGCACTTCGGCAGCACCTTGTGCCAACAAGCGTTTCTTGATTTCTGCCAACGTCACCCCTTCATCGAGGATATCGTCCAGCACCAGCACCGTGCGGCCGCTCACATCGCTGCGCGGCTCAACCACCCAGGCCAGGCTACCGCCGGTTGTCGCATCGCCATAGCGCGAGACATGCAGATAATCGAATTCCAGCGGGAACGCGAGCTGCGGCAAAATCTGTCCAACGAATACTACTGCCCCCCCCATGACCGCCAACACCAGAGGATTTTCGTTTGCCAGCCGCGCAGTAATTTCAGCAGCAACACGCCGTACTGCCAGCGCCGACTTTTCTGCTGAACAGATGAGGTCGGCTTCGGCCAGAATTTTTTGCGCCTCCGCAGGGCTCATTTCATCGACTTGAGCAATGCGGCGAATTCTGTGCACACATCCGGATGACGCAAGGCAAACGCAATGGTGGCTTCCAGATAGCCGATCTTGGAGCCGCAGTCATAGCGCGTGCCCTGATAACGGTAAGCTAAAACCTGCTCTTCGGCCAACAACGCGGCAATGCCATCCGTGAGCTGGATTTCACCACCCGAGCCTTTGCCGATACGCGTCAAATGATGAAAGATGCGCGGGGTAAGTACATAGCGACCGACCACAGCTAGCGTCGATGGCGCTTCTTCAGGCGAGGGCTTTTCAACGATGCGGGAAACTTGCTCGACGGATTCGGTCAGCGGTTTTGCATCCACAATGCCGTAGCTTTTGGTGTCAGCACGTGGCACATCCTGCACGCCGATGACGGAGGTTTTGTAGTAGTTGTAGATATCGACCATCTGCTTCATCACAGGCGGATCACCATCGAGCAGATCGTCCGCCAGCAGCACCGCAAAGGGCTCATCGCCGACCACCGGCCGGGCACAGAGCACCGCATGACCCAAGCCCAAGGGTTCGGGCTGGCGCAGATAAATGCAATTGATGTCTTTGGGCAATAAATTGCGCACAAACTCGAGCAGCTCGGTTTTACCCTTGCGTTCGAGCTCGCTTTCCAGCTCGTAGGCTTTGTCAAAATGGTCTTCAATCGACCGCTTGGAGCGGCCGGTGACAAAAATCATGTCGGTAATGCCTGCGGCAACCGCTTCTTCCACGGCATATTGAATCAGCGGTTTATCCACAATCGGCATCATCTCTTTCGGGCTGGCTTTGGTGGCCGGCAAAAAACGCGTACCCATGCCGGCCACGGGAAAAACCGCCTTGGTGATTTTTTTCTTGGGATGAGTCATTGGTCTAATAGCTCCTTGAGTTGATCTTCATTTAACAAAATAATGCCTAATTCTTGAGCTTTAATGAGTTTTGAGCCCGCATCTTCACCTGCCACGACATAATCCGTTTTGCTGGAGACAGAACCTGCCACCTTGCCGCCTTGTGCCTCGATCATTGCTTTGGCCGTCTCACGCGAGAACGTCGGCAAAGTCCCCGTCAGCACAAATGTTTTTCCTGCCAACGGTGCAACAGTCAAGGCCATCGGCTCGCCTTCCGCCCAGTGCACGCCTGCAGCGCGCAGTTGTTCAATGACTTCGATGTTGTGCTGCTCGGCAAAAAAATGCGCAATGGATGCAGCCACCACCGGCCCGACATCAGGCACTTGTTGCAGCTGGCCTTCACGCGCCTGCATCAAGGCATCCAGATTACCAAAATAACGTGACAAATCCTTTGCAGTCGCTTCGCCCACATTGCGTATGCCCAGCGCAAAAATAAAACGTGCCAGCGTGGTGTGTTTGCTTTTCTCAATGGCGGCCAGAAGATTGGCAGCAGATTTTTCAGCCATGCGCTGCAAATTGGCCAAGCTGACCAACCCCAGCTTGTAAAGACCGGCGGGGGTTTTGACAATGGCGTTATCCACCAGTTGATCGACAATTTTTTCACCCAGCCCCTCAATATCGATGGCACGGCGGCTGGCGAAATGCAGCAAGGCCTGCTTGCGCTGCGCCGGGCAGAACAGGCCGCCCGTGCAGCGGGCAATCGCTTCGTCTTCGAGTTTTTCGACAGTGGAACCACACACCGGGCAACACCGGGGCAAAGCAAACGACGGATGCAGCGGCTCGTCGCCCAACACGGCGTTGACTGGCCGCCGGGCAAGGACCACGGCAACCACTTCCGGAATCACATCCCCGGCGCGGCGCACGGTAACCGTATCGCCCACGCGCACATCCTTGCGCTGAGCTTCAGCCTCGTTATGCAAAGTGGCGTTGGTTACCGTGACACCCCCGACAAAGACTGGCGCCAGGCGCGCCACGGGCGTTAGCGCGCCGGTGCGGCCCACTTGCACTTCGATGGCTTCCACCGTGGTCAGCGCCTCTTCTGCAGGGAACTTATGCGCAATGGCGAAGCGCGGCGCGCGGGAAACAAAGCCGAGTCTCACCTGATCAGCCAAATCGTTGACCTTGTACACCACGCCATCAATATCGTATGGCAGCTGCGCTCGCGCTGCGGCCATTTCTGCGTAATACGCAGCCAGCCCCGCCGCGCCGCGCATCACAGCACACTCGGTCGCGACGGTAAAGCCCCAGCCAGCAAGACGATCCATCATCTTGCTGTGAAAAGTCGGCGCTGGTGATACGCCGTGAAGCAAGTCCGCTTCTTGGACGGTATCCGTATCCGCCACGCCATAGGCATAAAACCGCAAAGGCCGCTGCGCAGTAATTCTGGCATCGAGCTGACGCAGGCTGCCCGCTGCCGCGTTGCGCGGATTGACGAATTCCTTTTCGCCGCGCGCGCACTGTCGTTCATTGAGCTTGGCAAAATCGGCACGCAACATCAGCACTTCGCCGCGCACATCGAGCCGCGGCGGAATATCCCTGCCCATCAAGCGCAGCGGAATGTTGCGCACAGTACGCAGATTCTGTGTGACGTCCTCGCCTGTTGTGCCATCGCCTCGTGTCGCACCTTGCGTGAACAAACCATTTTCATAACGCAAACTGATTGCCAGCCCGTCAAACTTCGGCTCGCAGGCGTAATCAATGGCCGTTTCATCCAGGCTTTCGCGGCAGCGCCGGTCAAAAGCCGCTACCTCATCCAGGCTGAACGCATTGTTTAGCGAGAGCATGGGCACGGAATGCACCACCTGGCCGAATTCCGGCAAGGGTTTGCCACCGACGCGCTGTGTTGGTGAATCAGATGTCAGCAGTTCAGGATGCGCGGCTTCCAGCACCTGCAATTCACTAAACAGCAGATCATATTCAGCATCGGGAATCGTCGGCGCATCCTGTACATAATAGGCATGGCCATGATGCTCGATTGTCTCGCGCAACGCCAAAATTCGCGCGGCAACAGCAGAATTCGCCATCAGGAAAACAGGCGGTGCGCGCGCGTGCTTCCCGGCACTATATCGGCCTCACGCATGGTCTGCTGCAATTCTGTGATTTTGGCGCGAATCGCCGATGTCATGACGTCAGTCAAGGGCACGCGTTGCGCATCCACCAGCACGCCATCCAGGGCACGTGCCAGTTGCTGGCCTGTGGCCAACATGCGGGTGAAGGTCGCCAGCCCATCACCCACCCGCGGGACATCCAGGCTCAAAGACAAACCATGCGTCGCCAACGAGCGTAAATTTTCGAGCGTAAAAGCTTCGCTGCCCAGATTCATTAAAGTGAACAACTCTTCGCCAGCACTATCACGCGCATGAAAGCAACCGTCCTCCTCGAGCTGCATACCCGCGGCTTCAGCCACACCACGCAACTTGGTGCCACTAAAAACACCCCCGGCAGATTCAACAATATGCACCTTGAACTGAATATCCACATTCGCGCAAAAAGTATCCAGCGCGGCGGCATGGTCAACAATCGGGGCGGGATCAGGCAAAGGTAAATCGGCGCCTACGTGATTCGCCAACTGTTCCATGCCGTCAAAAAAATGCACCAGAGTATTCTCGGAAACTGCACCCCGCCGATCAGCGAGTTGCAGTGCTACGATCCAATGCATATGCCGACCTGTTGCGGTTTCATTAATCTTCAGCCAGCTGGCCGCAGAGCTATCGTAAGCCATCCAGTACAGCGGTTTATCCAATTGTTCAGCCCAGCGGGTTTGCAACATCCAGAGCGTCGTGGCAGGGATGGGTTCTGTCGTTTTCAGCCGCAACACACACTGCGTTAAGGTATCCGCCCAATCTGAGGGTAAAGCACCTGGCTCTGGTATAGATGCCTGCGGCCATTCATCGATTGATTCCTTCGGCAATTCTTCTGCAATTTTTCCAGCTGATGCGTCATGGATTTGTTCAGAAAATTCACCGGGTGCATTTTCTTTCGATGGCTCGATAACATCCACAGCATCTTCATGGAATGATGAAGAAGTAGGCTCTTTGCGTTCCACTATGTCCCTCAAGTCATACGTTTCTTCCTGATCAGTTGATCGCTCGGCGATTGGCGTGTTAATCAGCGTATCGCTCTGCGGATGGGTAAAAAGTGTTTCAGTCAAGCGGCGCAGCTTTCGCTCTTGCCAGAGGTTGTACGCCCAGACAGCTGCCACAGCAGCGGCTCCGGCACCGATCAAAACAATTTGCAAATCACTCAATGCCATTTTTATGCCACCTTTTGTTCGTCAGCGAGACGCAAGGCTTCGCCAATATCGACTTCTACCACGCGTGATACACCTTGCTCCTGCATGGTAACGCCAATCAATTGCTGGGCCATTTCCATTGCAATCTTGTTGTGTGAAATAAAAATAAACTGGGTTTGCACCGACATGCGTTTCACCATGTCACAAAAGCGCACGGTATTTGAATCGTCCAGAGGCGCATCCACTTCGTCCAGCATACAGAAAGGCGCCGGGTTAAGCTGAAACATGGCAAACACCAGCGCAATCGCCGTCAATGCTTTTTCGCCACCCGAGAGCAAATGAATGGTGGTATTTTTCTTGCCTGGCGGTTGCGCCATGATCTGAATACCGGAATCCAGAATTTCATCGCCAGTAAGAATCAGGCGCGCTTCACCACCGCCAAAAAGCTGCGGGAATAACTGGCCAAATTGGGCATTGACGATGTTGTAGGTTTCCTGCAATTGCTCACGCGTGTCGCGGTCAATTCGCCTAATCGCATCTTCCAGCGTGCCGATGGCTTTGGCCAGATCAGCCGATTGCTCATCCAGATAAGTTTTACGTTCAGCGGCCGAAGTGAGTTCATCCAAAGCGGCCAGATTCACCGGGCCCAGTGCTTCGATCTCGTGGTTCAGACGCGCGATCTCGCTTTGCAAAATACTGTCTTTGGGTTGAGCAGCGAGCGCTTCGGCAAAGGGAGCCTCGTCAGCCTCAGTGAGTAAATTAATCTCTGTCAGCCGCTCCTGAAATTGCGCTTCGCTCATTTGCGCGGCTTGTGCTCTCATCTTGAGCTGATTGATCCGCTCATGTAATGGCCCAATACTTTGCTCGACCTTCATGCGGCGTTCATCCAGGCTGCGTAACTCGGCAGCGGCAGATTCCAGCGCATTTCGCCGTTCTGCCAGTACCGACTCCTTGGCGCGTTTATCATCCAGCGCATGGTGCAATTGCTCTTGCAGAACCTGATCACTAATACTTGCAACCTCTGTTCGCGCGGCCGTGGTTTCCGTGGCGATGCGGGCTAGCTGGCTGGTGGCGGTAGTTGCCGCACGCGCATTGTCTTCCAGCTTGGAAAGGCATTCGCGCTCTGAAAAACCAGCCTCTTGCATCTCGCGCGCAAGCTGTGTTTCCAACTGACGCGCGTCACGCAGCGCGGTTTCTTTTTGGCGCTGTGCCTCAAATAGTTGTTCGAGCTGCTGACGGCTATTGGCAAGCTTGTCACGCTGCTGTTTGGCCTCCAGCTCGGCGCGTTCTGCACGCGCCTGCTCTGCTGCATTCTGGCGCGATAACTCGGCGAGATCTCGATCGATTTGCGTGGAGCGCTCTTCAAATCGCACCTGCGCCTGGGTCAATTTAAGCGCGTCAACTTGCGCCGCATGAAACGCTTGCTGCGTTTCCTGCACTGCACGGCGAGCGGTGGTCAATTGCATTTGCAATACAGTCAAACTTTGCTCAGCCGCATGTTGGGTTTCACGCGCGAATTGCTCCGCGGCACCATGCGTGATGATCAATGCGGCCAGCTCATCAATCTCGCGCTGGCGTTCGATCACGCCGTGGGTTTTTGCATCCGGCACATACAGCGTGATACTACCGGAGGTCAGGGTGTGGCCGGCGCGAGACACATAAGAGGCCAATCCGGCATGCGTTGAATTTTGACTCAAGGGCCACTTGGCCGATAGATCATCAGCAATGACCACCTGCGCCAGCCATTCGTCGAGCACGGCAGCCCAGCGCGGATCAGCACACTGCACTTGCGCACGCAAAGTATCGCTTGCCGATGTTGCTGCCTTTGTTGCTGTAGCCTCCTGGACAGCAGAATCAGCCAGTGCCAGGGTCAGAATGGCAGGCGGCGGCGCGGCCAGGGCAGCACGCAAAGTCGCGGCATCAGCTACCAGTGCCGAAAAACGTTCGCGCAGCACCGCTTCAACGGCTGTTTCCCAGCCGGCATTTACCTCAATCGATTGCCACAAGGGTTTGGCGTCAGACAAGCCACGCGCTTTAAGCCACGGGCCAATTTCACCGCTAGATGCCACTTTGGCTTGCAACTGCGCCAGGGCATCATGCTGCGCACGGGTTTCGGTCAAAAGACGATGCGCCGCCTGCAAAGCCTCGCGCGCGCTGCGCACCTCGGACTCCGCCGCGGGCACGGCAGTTTGGACCAGCGCGAGTTGTGCTTGCGCTGCCGCGACAGCATCTTCACTACGCATCTCATGCTCTTGAGCTGACGCCAGCAGCGCCGGATCCGGCGCACCCAGAGCAAGGCGATCCTGCTCTAGCCGGGTACGCTGTTGTGCAAGGTTTTCCAACGCGCGTTGCGCGTGGCCGTGATCGGCCTCAGCCAGGCGCAACGCCTGCTCGCTTTGATTCTGCTTACGCCGGGCTGCGGCCACTTCGCTTCCCGCCAGGCGCACAGTTTCTTCCATGCCGGACAAACGCTCGGCGGCCTCTGCATGCTGGCTAGCGGCAATGGCTGCGCGGTTGCGCGCATTTTCCAGGAGCATCTGCCAGCGCGCTCCTTCTTCAATCAACTGGATATTCTGCGTTGCCCAATGGCTTTCTTCACCCACCAGCTGGGTTAATCGGGATTCCAGCCGCGTGCGCGCGTCGCGCACATGGGCTAATTCCGCTTCCAGACGGCTCACTTCGCCGTTGGCGGCATACATCTCGGCCTGTGTTGCATGGAGCACGTCTGACGCAGTGAAATGCGCCTCGCGCGCATGCTCGACATGTGCTTCAACCTCGCGCAGCTTCGCAGTTTCAGCCTCCGCCTGCGTTGCTGCCTCCATCACCTGCTGCGCCAATTGCTGCGCATCCCTGCGCGCATCATTGCGCTTTTTCAGCCACAACAGCGATTGTTTTGTTGAAACCTGCTCATGCAGAGTGCGATATTGCTTGGCAACTTCCGCCTGCGCTTGCAAGCGCGTGACTTGAGCCTCCAGCTCATTGCAAATATCATTTACCCGCGCAATATTTTCCCGGGCATCCTCCAGCCTATGCTCGGTTTCCTTGCGGCGTTCCTTGTACTTGGTGACACCCGCCGCTTCTTCCAGAAAGAAACGCAACTCGTCGGGCTTGGCCTCGACGATACGCGAGATCATGCCTTGGCCGATGATGGCGTAAGCCCTCGGCCCCAGGCCCGTGCCCAGGAAAAGATCAATCACATCGCGTCGACGCACGTGCAGATTATTGATGTAGTAGCTCGAATTCCCTTCGCGATCCAGCACGCGCTTGACAGTAATCTCGGCATACTGCGACCACTGACCGGCCGCACGCCCCTGTCCGTTATCGAAAAACAGCTCAACGCTGGCCCGGCTCACGGGTTTTCGATTGCCTGAACCTTTGAAAATCACGTCCTGAATCGATTCACCGCGTAGCTCGGACGCCTTGGATTCGCCCAGCACCCAGCGCACCGCATCAATAATATTTGATTTGCCGCAGCCGTTAGGACCCACCACTCCCGCTAACTGGCTGGGGAAAAGCACGATAGTCGGTTCGACAAACGATTTGAAGCCCGCAATTTTCAGCTTGATTAAACGCACAAGGAATAAACCGGAAAAATAAGGGTTGAAGGCCACCCCATTATAATCATTCCCATCTCTCTTCTCAGTGACTCACCCAATGAGCAAACAAGCCTCCCATAAAACGATCAAACAGGCGATCAGCCAGCCTTCGAAAAAGCTCGAAACCTTTCCTAATCCCGCGCCGCACCGCGATTATCAGATTCACATGGAAATTCCCGAGTTCACCTGCCTGTGCCCGAAAACCGGCCAGCCGGATTTTGCTGTCCTGACACTGGATTACATTGCCGATAAAGTCTGCGTGGAATTAAAAAGCCTGAAGCTTTATATGTGGAGCTTTCGTGACGAGGGCCATTTTCATGAAGACGTCACCAACCGTATTCTGGATGATCTGGCCAGCGCTGTGAAACCTCGCTATATGCGCCTGACCGCGCGCTTTTATGTGCGTGGCGGC
>DATCQI010000185.1:0-14387 GCA_036569545.1 Rugosibacter sp.
CATTGGGCGTCGCATCCTGCACCATGGACCGATCCGCAGGCTTCGCTGGAGCAGAAACGGTTCTGGGAAGTCTTCGAGATTTGCATCTGCGGACTGCCTGAAAAACCCGCACGCGTTTTTGGCATGCGCGAGTTGCTGGGAATGGAAACGGAAGAAATTTGTAAGGAACTTGGGTTGTCCGCGTCGAATTGCTGGGTGCTCTTGCACCGGGCGCGTTTGGGACTGCGCGATTGCTTGTCCCGACGCTGGTTTGGAGGAAATTAAATGCTATCGTGTCGCGAAGAAACAGAATTGATGTCACAAAGACTGGATCGTTCGCTGTCTGCGGTTGAACGTTTTGGATTGTGGTTTCATTTGCTATTCTGTAAAGGCTGTCGCGCGACGCAGAAGCATCTGGTCTTTCTGCGAACTGCCACACGGGCCTGGCGAGAGCATCATGATGTTGATTCAACCTCGCGTTAATTATTGACAACTTTAAGGAGCAATACCATGAAAAAAATAAATTCACTGACCCTGGTTGTTGGGACTGCTTTTGCAACGACCGTTCTCACCACAGCCGCTTTTGCTGGCAGTAACCCCTTTGCCATGCAAAAGCTTGGCAGCGGCTACCAGCTTGCAGCTGCTGATACTGACAAGAAAATGGATGGCTCATGTGGCGACAAAATGAAGGTTGAGAAGAGTGGCGAAAAAATGAAAAAGAAGGATGGCAAGTGTGGTGAGGGTAAGTTCGGCGCGAACAAAAAGAAAATGCATGATGGCAAATGCGGTGCTGACAAGATGAAAGACGGTTCCGGCGGTGCAGATAAGAAGAAAGATGGCAGCTGTGGTGCAGGCAAAAAAATGGAAGAGCCTACGGGGAAAACAATGGAAAAGCCTCTGGAGACACCCAAAGCTGAAGAAGCAAAGTAATACGGTCAGTCTGTAGTCATGAAATCCATCGTGATTTCAGGGGCGGGCCTCGGCTTCAGGCGGGAACTGATTCCCGAGCTGAAAGCCGGGGTGCCGGACTCCGTAAGTTTTTTTGAGCTGGCACCTGAAAACTGGGCTGGGATGGGGGGTAGTTCAGCCAACGATTTGCGTGCTTTTACCGAGCGCTATCCTTTTGTTTGTCACGGTCTATCGCTTGATCTGGGCGGCCCTTCACCGCTGGATGAATCGTTGCTTTATCGCACTCGCAGTTTCATGCAGCAACAGGGCATTTTGTTGTATACCGAGCACTTGTCCTGGTGCGCTGATGAGGGTCACTTGTACGATTTGTTACCGATTCCGTTAACAGACGATGCCGTGCACTGGGTCGCCGACCGCATCCGCCGCGCTCAGGATATTCTTGAGATGCAGATCGGCATTGAAAATGCCTCGACATATCTCATTCCGCCAGGTGCGGAAATGACGGAGGCTGAATTCATTCGCGCAGTGATTGATGAGGCAGATTGCTTGCTGCATCTGGACGTGAATAATATTGTCGTGAATAGTTTGAATCACGGGTTTGATGCCAGTGAATTTTTGCGGTCTCTTCCGCTGGATCGTACCTGCTACATTCATGTGGCAGGTCATCATGTTGAGCCGGATGGATTGGCGATCGACACCCATGGCGCGGAGGTTATCGACCCGGTGTGGCAATTGCTTGACCAAACCTATGAGCTGTGCGGTGTAGTGCCTACCTGCCTCGAACGCGATTTTAACTTTCCTGAATTGGGAATCCTTGGCCGAGAAACCGAACAAATTGCCATGTTGCAGGCGCGCTATGCGATGCATAAAAATAAAGTTCAACGGGCTGTTGCATGAATGCGCCGCTACCTTTTCAGGACTTTCAGTTTGCGCTGGCCCGCCACTTGCGCCATCCCCATCGTGTGCCCCGCCCCGTGGGGGTGTCAGCACGCCGCACGGAGATCTATCACGGGCTGGTGCGCAATAATTTTGAAGGCTTTTTGCTGGCTTGCTTTCCGATGACGCACACACTGCTTGGTGCGCGTCGCTGGTCGCGATTGGTCGATACTTTTTTTCGTGAAGCACGATGCCACACGCCGTACTTTCGTGAAATTCCGTGTGAATTTTTGCACTGGTTGCTTGCATCTCCTGCGCTGCCGATCAGCTTTCCTGCTTGGTTGCCAGAGCTTGCCCATTATGAGTGGGTTGAGCTGGCGGTTGATGTGATGGAAACATCCTCACCATTCGCGTACCATCCTACAGGCAATCTGCTGGATGGGCAGCCGGTCTTGCCCCCTGCGGCGATGAACCTCGCTTATGCTTGGCCGGTGCACCGCATTAGCCCGGCATGGCGGCCACGCAAGCCCAGCGCGACGCATTTACTGGTGTTTCGGGATGTGTACGAGGCCGTACAATTTATTGTGTTGAATCCGGTTAGCGCACGTTTAGTGGTTTTGCTGCAAGCGGCCGAAGGCGAGCTGAGTGGCCGCGACGCGTGCCTGCAGATTGCCCATGAGTTGCAGCATCCCGAACCGGAATTACTTCTCATGCATGGTGCACATTTGCTAGACCAGCTACGCATCGCAGGTGCTATTTTAGGGAGCAAAAAATGACAAAGCTATGGGCAGCTATTGTCCAGTTGCTGAATGCTACAGGCGACTGGATGAGTTTTTTGGGTTTACGTTTACTCTTGGGTTGGGAGTTCTTTGAATCCGGTTTGAAAAAATACCATGGGGATAACTGGTTTGCCGACATTCAGGATAAATTCCCTACCCCGTTTAATCTTATGCCCGTCAATATCAGCTGGTCCATGGCGACCTGGTTTGAGTTGATCGGGGGTGTGGCATTAGTGGTTGGACTGGGTACGCGGTTTTTTGCTGTGTCTCTGTTTGTGCTAACTATTGTCGCAATCGCAGCCGTTCATTGGCCGGCTGAATGGCATACGCTCGCCGAATTGGCGAAGGGTTATGCCATCACCGATGACGGTCATGGCAACTTCAAACTGCCGTTGATATTTCTGGCGATGCTCTTGCCGTTGATTTTTTACGGCCCGGGAAAGTTATCGCTGGATGCCTGGATTTCCCGGCGTTATTGGGGGAGGCATGACTGTTAAAACGTCGGCGTTGGTGATACGCCGCGAAGCAAGCGTTATTGTCCAGACAGGGATGCAAAGGGCGCGGCAAGCCGCCCCCTCTTGTTGTCCGCGTTGCGCAGCAAGTTTTACCTGCGGTGCAGTTGCCGGGCACGATACATGCTGGTGCGCTGAATTGCCGCCGCTTAATCTAGCCAGGATACCTGCCGCTGCTTGCTACTGTTCGCAATGCCTGGCTCAGCTGCTTAGCGCGCAGTCTCACCCAGCGTAAGAATTGCATCGCGGTTGCTCCACGAAAAGCAGGCCGCGGCGGCTTCTTTCCATGGTAGCCACTGGTAGGCGACATGTTCATTCGGGGTGACTTTTATCGGACATTTTTCGGCGAGCATCAAGCTGAATACATGCTCGGTGTTGTGTGTCACCCCTGGCCCGTAACGATAGCGCCACTCAGGAAATATTTCAAAACGATTGGTTTTTTGCCAATCAACAAATTGTGTAATCGGTGCTTGAATCCCGGTTTCCTCAAATACTTCACGCTGGGCTGTCAGGTTAAGCGGTTCATTATCTTCCTGGCTACCTGTTACTGACTGCCAGAAGCCGTGGTGCTGTGCGCGTTCAAGTAGCAGCACGTCAAGCGCTACTGTATGAACGACCACAAGCACTGAAACAGGCTTTTTGAAAACCATTCTGAGCGTTTGTTTTAGCCGACCTCGACCTGGGTTTCCACTTTCTGCCGCAGGCGAATATGCAATTCGCGTAATTGTTTTTCGTCCACCAGGGAAGGGGCATCGGTGAGCAGGCATTGCGCACGTTGCGTTTTTGGGAAGGCAATCACATCGCGAATCGATTCAGCGCCAGTCATCATGGTGACAATGCGATCAAGACCGAAGGCCAGGCCGCCATGGGGTGGCGCGCCATACTTGAGTGCGTCCAGCAAAAAGCCGAATTTAATTTGCTGCTCTTCAGGGGCGATGCCTAACGCGTGAAATACCTTTTCTTGTACCTCGGCACGATGAATACGTACTGAGCCACCGCCCATTTCCCAGCCATTCAAGGCCAGATCATAGGCTTTGGCCAGGCACGCGCCAGGGTCGGTTGCCATGAGTTGTTCATGGCCATCTTTCGGGCTGGTGAAGGGGTGGTGGCAGGCACTCCAGCGTTTGTTTTCTTCGTCATATTCAAACATGGGGAAGTCGACAACCCACAATGGTCGCCAGGCTTCGCCAGTGACATAACCTTTTTCGTGGCCTATTTTGGTGCGTAATGCACCGAGTGCGTCATTGACGATTTTTGTTTTGTCGGCACCAAAGAAAATCAGATCACCCGACTGCGCGCCAGTACGCTCCATGATTGCAGCGAGCGCTTTTTCATGCAGATTTTTAACGATGGGTGATTGCAAACCTTCTTCATTGAGCTGAGTAACATCATTCACCTTGATGTAGGCCAGCCCCTTGGCGCCATAGATTTTGACGAACTCGGTGTAGGCATCGATCTCGCTGCGGGCGAGTGCTTTTTCACCACTGCCGCCGCCAGGAATGCGCAACGCGGCAACACGGCCGCCTGAAGTGGCGGGGCCGCTGAATACCTTGAAGGCGACATCTGCGACGACATCCGCTACATCTATCAGTTCGAGGGTGATGCGCAGATCGGGCTTATCCGAGCCGAAGCGCTGCATGGCATCTGCATGGCTCATGCGCGGGAAAGGGTTGGGGAGTTCAACATTCAAGGTGCTCTTGAAGACGCTGCGAATCATGTCTTCCATCAAGGCGGTAATTTGTGTCTCACTTAGAAACGATGTTTCGATATCCACCTGGGTGAATTCGGGTTGTCGATCAGCACGCAGGTCTTCGTCGCGGAAGCATTTGGTGATTTGGTAATAACGGTCGTAACCGGCCACCATTAACAGCTGTTTGAATAACTGCGGTGATTGCGGCAGCGCGAAAAACTGGCCGGGATGAACGCGCGATGGCACCAGGTAATCGCGCGCGCCCTCAGGCGTCGATTTAGTCAGCATGGGTGTTTCGATGTCGATGAAACCGGCATCGTCAAGAAAGCGGCGAAAGGCCATCGCCACTTTGTAGCGTAGCATCAAATTCTTTTGCATCTGCGGGCGGCGCAGGTCGATCACGCGATGGGTGAGTCGTACGTTCTCTGACAGATTGTCGTCGTCAAGCTGGAAGGGCGGCGTCACTGCCGTGTTGAGCACTTCCAGTTTATGACACAGAATTTCGATTTCACCGGTAGGCAGATTGGAATTCTCGGTGCCGGCAGGACGGCGACGCACGAGTCCCGTGACTTTGAGGACGTATTCATTGCGCACGTCTTCGGCGATCTTGAAAAGTTCCGGCTGGTCTGGATCGCAAACAACCTGCGCCAGGCCTTCGCGATCACGCAAGTCGATGAAAATCACACCGCCATGATCGCGCCGGCGATGGTTCCAGCCGCACAGGGTAACTATCTGGTCAACGTGGGAGGCATTAACTTGCCCGCAATAATGAGTACGCATAATAAGTTCCGAACGGGATTAATTTGCCGATGAGCTTATCGGTAAAAGTGAAAGTGGTTATTGATTTTGGACGCGCCCGAGCGGGTTCTTCATGGGCGGGGCGACAACCCCCATGGAGACGATGTATTTCAGCGCATCATCGACGTCCATGTCGAGTTCGATGACATCACGGCGTTTGACAAAGAAGAAAAATCCATTGACCGGGCTGGGGGTGGTTGGAATAAAAACACCGACATATTCTTCAGGCAGCCTATGGGCAACATCGTCTGCTGGATTCCCCGTTTGGAAGGCAATGGACCATGCTTCGGGATGGGGGTAGCGCACTAGCAACACTTTGCGAAATGCATCACCTTTGCCAGAAAAAAGTGTATCGCTAACCTGTTTAACTGCGTAATAGACGGATTTAACAATGGGAATGCGCGAAAGAACGGCCTCCCAAAAGCGCACCAGGCGTTGCCCGACGATGTTCGTGGTGAGCAGCCCCGTGAGCAGGATGACCGCAATTGTGAGAATAACGCCCAAGCCAGGCAGGTAGAAACCCAGCAAGTTTTCAGGCTGAATGGCTCTCGGCAAGAGTAACAGCGACTGATCCATCGAGCGCACAGTCAGTGACAGTACCCAGATAGTTATACCCAGAGGCACCCAGATAAGTAAACCAGTAACGAAATATTTTTTCAAGGCAAAGAGACCGTTTTGGTGGTTGGCATTTAAGCGAAATTAAGCTTTAGTGCTGGCGGGTTCGCTTTTGCTCGCGGGTGTGGCTGATGTGGTGGCTTGAGCCTGGGGCTTGGCTTCGCTCTTGGTTTCGGATGTTGCCTCTGATGTTTTCTCCGCTGCTTTCTCGGTGGTTACAGCAGGTTTTCCTGACGAGCCTCCTTTGAAATCAGTGGCATACCAGCCACTCCCCTTGAGCTGAAAGCCGGGGGCGGTCAACTGTTTAGCAAAGGTTTCAGTCAGGCATTGAGGGCATTGGGTCAGCAGAGGGTCGCTCATTTTCTGCATACACTCCTTCTCAAAGCCACACTGAGTGCAGCGGTAAGCATAGATCGGCATGAAATTCTCCGGTATTTCTGAATAGAGAACGATTATAGCCGAAGGCCTTCTGGCCAAGGTATCTGGCAACTCAGATTGCAGTGCTTACAGCATTGTGCCGAGGTAGGCCTGGGTGAGCGGTTTGCCCCAAATCAAGGTAATGCAGCCTGCTGCGGCAAGATAAGGTCCGAAAGGAATGGGCTCTTGGCGACCATGTTTTGATAGCGCCATGAGCGAAATGCCGACTACGGTACCCATCACGGAAGATATCAGTATCGTTACTGGAAGCATTTGCCAGCCCAGCCAGGCACCGAGGGCCGCCAGCAATTTAAAGTCACCGTATCCCATGCCCTCTTTGCCGGTAACCAGTTTGAACAGCCAATACACGCTCCACAGTGACAAATAGCCAGCTATCGCTCCAATTACTGCACTTTTAAGATCGGTATAGGTACCGAACAGGTTAAATAACAAACCAATCCAGAGCAGCGGTAACGTGATGTCATCGGGCAGCAATTGTGTATCGTAGTCAATGCCGGTGAGTGCAATCAGCGCCGCGATAAAAATCAGCGCCCCCCAGGCTGCAACCGTTAAACCAAAGTGCGTGGCAGAAAAAGCAAATAATGCAGCTGTTACTAGTTCAATCAGCGGATAGCGAATGGAGATTGGTGCTTTGCACGCACTACACCGCCCATGTAAAAATAGCCAGCTGAAAAGCGGGATATTTTCAGCTGCTGAAATGGCGTGGCTGCAGTTGGGGCAGCGCGAGCGTGGACGAGACAGGGTAAGGGGCTCAAAAACGGGAGGTGCTTCGCCACGCAAATCGGCACATTGCACAGCCCAGTCGCGCTCCATCATGATGGGCAAGCGATGAATCACGACGTTGAGAAAGCTGCCGATCATCAAGCCCAGTAAGCCGAAAATTATCGTAGCTATCGATGGATCAGCAAACCAAAAAGCATTCATGAACAACGCTTAACCAACAACCGAGCCAAGCTTGAAGATAGGCAGGTACATTGCAACGACAAGGCCGCCGATAAGAATTCCAAGAAATACCATGATGATAGGCTCCATCAAACTAGCCAAGGCATCGACCGCATCGTCAACTTCTGCTTCGAAAAAGTCAGCTACCTTGCCCAGCATGGAATCGAGCTGTCCCGATTCTTCGCCAATGGCAACCATTTGCGTCACCATGGGTGGAAATACATTCGAGTTTTGCATGGCGAGGGTTAAGCTGGAGCCGGTGCTCACTTCGTTTTGAATCTCTTGTGTAGCGGTGGCGTAGACATAGTTACCAGAAGCTCCTCCGACAGATTCAAGTGCCTCAACAAGGGGCACTCCGGCAGCAAACATGGTGGATAAAGTACGAGTCCAGCGTGCGATAGAGGTTTTGCGAATCAGATCGCCAAAGACGGGCAGCTTAAGCGCATATTTATCCACTGCGATTTGAAAGGGGCGAGAGCGTTTGAACGCATACACCACGCCATAGATGGTAGCAAACAGCATCCCGAAAATGATATGCCAGTTTCCGACAAAATAATCAGAAATGGCGATAACGATCAGGGTTGGCGCCGGCAAATCACCACCAAAGCTGGCAAATACGCCTTTGAATGCGGGAACAACGAAAATCATGATGACCGCTGTGATGACAAAGGCGACCACCAGAATAGATGCCGGATAGAACATCGCGCTTTTCAGCTTGGACTTGATTGCCTGTATTTTTTCTTTGTAGCTGGCTAGTCGGTCAAGTAATGTGTCCAGGATTCCTGCTTGTTCACCTGCCGCAACTAGATTGCAGAACAACGCATCGAAATGTATTGGGTATTTGCGAAATGCCGTGGCGAGGCTGGACCCTGTTTCCACATCCGTTTTGATGTTGATCAAGAGCTTGGCGAGTGCGGGGTTGTTGGTCCCTTTGCCGACAATATCAAATGATTGTAATAGCGGTACGCCAGACTTCACCATGGTGGCAAGCTGGCGCGTAAATAGCGTGATGTCTTTGTCGGTGACCTTGCCGCCCGAGCCAATTTTTTTCTGTTTCAGTTTGCTGACGGAAATACCTTGTCGGCGCAAGGCTATTTGCGCAACTGCTGCACTGGGTGCATTCAGTTCACCACGGATCACTTTGCCGGTTCTATTTTTACCCTCCCAGAGAAAGGTGGCATCTTTAACAATATGCCTCTTTTGCGCCGCAGCCGTTGTCGCCATCCCCTTACCCTCAGTCTAGTTGCTTGTCATTGAACTGGACAAATCGTGCCAAGAGTATCACTCTTGCCATGGATAGTGAAGCCGAACCATTTTAACCTTGCGGTTTTGGGTTTGAATAATCTCCATGGGGATACCACTGACTCTCACCCCAACCCCTACTTCAGGGATGTCTTGCAGGTGCTCGACGATCAATCCATTCAGTGTGCGCGGGCCGTCAACGGGCAGATCGAGTTCAAGCTGTCGATTTAATTCACGCAAGCTGATGGCACCATCAACCAGCACGGTGCCTGCCTCATCCCACGTCAAGCGATTACCTACATCTGCTTGCCGGGTGGTGAATTTTCCGACCAGCGCTTCAACAATATCTTCCAGTGTGACGAGACCTTGAATTTCCCCATACTCATCGACCACCAGACCGAGTCGCTGGCGGTTGTCGCGGAAGAACTGAAGCTGCGTGTAGATTGGTGTTGCCGCCGGAATGAAATACGGTGCCGTCATTCTCTCGCGCAGGGTTTCCAGATTGACTTCTCCCTTGAATGCTTCGCTCAGCAAATGGCGTATGCGAAGTACCCCGATGACATTGGTTGAATCATGTTCGGAAACGATCACGCGGGTATGGTAACTCGTAGCGAGCTGTGCCATGATTTCATCAATGGGTACAGCAATATCTATGGTTTCAATCTCGCCCCGTGGCGTCATGATATCGGCTACAGTGACCTGCTCCAGCTCAAACAGATTTAGCAGAATCGACCGATGCTGTGAGGGGATAAATTGGCTCGAATCAAGTACTACAGCTCGTATTTCTTCTGCGGACAAATGATGTCCTTCAGCATTTGCCTTGGGTTGTAGATGCAATAACCGCAGCAAGGAACGAACAAACAGGTTGACGAACCATACAACTGGATAAGCGATGCGCAATAACGGTGTTAAAACATAGCTAATGCGAATAGCCAGCCAGTCTGAATGCATTGCTCCGGCAACTTTTGGCGTGATTTCAGAAAATATTAGCAAGCAAAAAGTAACAAAAACTGCACCCGCTTCAAGCGTCCATTTTTCTTCGCCAAAAACAACGATGGCAATATTTGCCGTGAGCATGGCGGCTAGCGAATTGATGAGCGTGTTGCCAAGCAAAATCACGCCGAGCAGTTGATCTGTTTTACCCAACAACTGAATTGCCAAGCGTGCGCCACGATGACCTTCTTTGGCTAAATGTCGCAAGCGAATGCGGTTGGACGCCATCATCACGGTTTCGGCCATGGAAAAAAAGCCGGATACGATCAGCAATACGGCAAGCGCTAAAAATTGCGTGCTAAGGGGCAATTCATCCATCGATTCGGGTTATACGAGCTAGATGAGTCAAGTCACGCGCTGCGGTTGAGAATGATTTCAAGCACAAAGCGGCTGCCTACATAGGCCAGCAACAAGGCGACAAATCCGGCCAGAGTCCAGCGCAAGGCCAATTTGCCGCGCCAGCCCCGCAGATGGCGACCGATAAGCAGGGCGGCGAAAATCAGCCAGGAAATAATCGCAAACACTGTTTTATGGTCAAACTTTAATGCCCTGCCAAACAAGTCCTCAGAGAAGAATACGCCAGATATCAAGGTTAGTGTCAGTAGCACAAAAGCAATATGGATTAAGCGAAACAAAATGGCTTCCATGGTGAGCAAGGGGGGCAAGCTCGCTAGCAACGGTGAGATTTTTCCCCGATGTAGCCCGCGTTCCGCTGCGGCCATGAGCAAGGCGTGCAACGCAGCCAATGTAAACAAGCTGTAAGCCAGCATGGCGGCGAGCAAATGCAGGCGTAACGCCGGTGAGCCGGCATTGGCCAGGATATGTGGTTCGGTGAACAGGGCGGGCAATAGGCTGGCTAACGCTGCGGCAGGCAAGCCCAGTGCCAGTAAACCATCTAGCCGAGCGAAAAAACTTTCAATCCAAAACAATACGATAGCCAGCCACACCATGACAGACAACGCGATAGCAAAACCAAAGTGTATTTGGGAGCCATCAAAAATCGCTATGCGGATACTGATTGCATGAGCGGCTAATGCAGCGAGCAAGCTGATTCGTTCGACTAAGGTTAAGCCGGGTAACCCTGCTGAGTTAAGAGATGACTGGTTCGCTACCGAGTTGGGCGAGCTACGCCAACTCGTCCGCCATAAATGAAGTGATAGTGCGGTATATATCGCAGCGGCCAGCACATGCATTACTATTGGAGACATTCCTGAAGTCTACACTAAGCCATTTAATTCTATTGCCATCATGCTCGAAAATCTAACCCAGCGCTTCGGCCGCGTCGTTAAAAACCTCCGTGGCCAGGCTCGCCTGACCGAAGACAACATTGCAGACATGCTCAGGGAAGTGCGCATGGCCTTGCTTGAGGCCGATGTGGCCTTGCCGGTCATCAAGGAATTCATCGCCAAAGTAAAAGAAAAGTCGCTCGGCCAGGAAGTCATCGGATCCTTGACACCCGGTCAGGCGCTGGTGGGTGTGGTGCAGCGCGAATTAACCGAGCTTATGGGTGGCGCCAGTGTTGGCCTGAATCTGGCGACACAACCCCCCGCCATTATTCTCATGGCCGGCCTGCAAGGGGCGGGTAAAACGACGACTACGGCCAAGTTGGGCAAATGGCTCAAAGAGCGGCAAAAGAAAAAAGTGCTTACCGTGAGTTGCGACGTGTATCGCCCCGCTGCCATCGAGCAATTAAAAACCGTATCCGCCCAGGCGGGTATCGATTTTTTCCCTTCGACATCGGACCAAAAGCCTGCCGATATTGCCGCAGCCGCCATCGATTACGCCCGGCGACATTTTTACGATGTGCTCTTTATCGATACCGCCGGACGGTTGGCGATTGATACCGCGATGATGGCCGAAATTCGCGATTTGCATGCCCAGGTCAAACCTATCGAAACCCTGTTCATTGTGGACGCCATGCTCGGCCAGGATGCCGTGAACACCGCCAAGACATTTGCTGAAACGCTGCCCTTGACCGGCATTATCCTGACCAAGCTGGACGGCGACGCGCGCGGCGGCGCGGCGCTCTCGGTACGTCATGTCACCGGCAAACCCATCAAGTTTGCCGGGGTGGGCGAAAAGCTCGACGGGCTGGAAGAGTTTCATCCTGAACGCATGGCCAGCCGTATTCTTGGCATGGGCGATATTCTGAGCCTGGTTGAAGAAGCCCACCGCACGGTTGATCACGACAAAGCGCAAGCGTTTGCCAAGAAAATGAAAGCCGGCAAGGGCTTTGACTTGAACGACTTCAAGGAGCAAATCGGCCAGATGAAAAAAATGGGCGGCATGGCCGGCCTGCTCGACAAGCTGCCCGCGCAGTTAAGCCAGGCCGCGCAACAGGCAGGCGGCGCGGTGAATGATAAATCGATGAACCGGCTGGAAGGCATCATCAACTCGATGACGCCGACGGAACGTACCAAACCGGAAATCATCAAAGCCACGCGCAAGCGGCGCATCGCCACAGGTGCCGGCGTATCGGTGCAGGAAGTGAATCGCCTGCTCAATCAGTTCGAGCAGACGCAGAAGATGATGAAGCAGTTTTCCAAAGGCGGCATGCAGAAAATGATGCGCGGGATGAAGGGGATGTTGCCGGGGATGCGGTAGGTTGGGACGGTTTGAAAAAGCGCCGCAAAACCTTCTCTAATGCCGTATCGCCAGCGCCGACTTTTCAGCGCGTCGCCTGCATCACTGTCGGCCCCCAACCCCAGCGTCCTTCCCATGCGCCGCGTACCATGTTGGGATACTCAGGCTTGCCCAGACTGCCGTTGTAGCGGCCCAGCGCGCGGTACAGGTCGCCGTTTTCGATGTCGAGATAGTGGCGCAGGATGGTGCAGCCAAAACGCAGATTGGTGCGCAGGTGAAACAGGTTGCTGTCCTGGCTGCCGATCAGCTTGACCCAGAACGGCATGATCTGCATGTAGCCGCGCGCGCCGGCCGGTGACACGGCGTATTTTCTGAAACCGCTCTCCATCTGAATCAAGCCGAGCACCATCTGCGGATCTAGTCCGGCGCGCTTGGCTTCGTAATATACGGTTTTGAGGAAATCCAGCCGCGCTTCGCGGTCCGGCATGCGCGGCGAAAGTCGGCGCGACATTTCGGTCAGCCAGTTTATTTTTTCTTCGAGTGAAGGAAACTGTGGTTCGGGTGCAGCATGGTCGGCAATTGATGCCTGTAATGCCGCCTGCACGCTGGCTGCCAGCATTTCATACTGTTGTGCGCCCGCCCAGGCGCGACTGGCCAGCAACAGCAACAGAACAGGAATCAGGCGCACAATTTCCGTTGCAGAAACGCGACCATTTCATCCACCGCGACCAATGCTGCCTCGTTATCGGTGCGTCCCTTGTATTCCAGCTTGCCATCTTTCAGGCCGCGCTCGCCAACCACGATGCGATGCGGCACGCCGATGAGTTCCCAGTCGGCAAACATGAAGCCGGGCCGCTCGTCGCGATCGTCCAGCAGTACGTCGACACCTTCTGTGCGGAGTTGCTCATACAGTGTATCTGCAGCCGTTTTGACCATCTCGGATTTGGCGTAAGCCATGGGCACGATCACCACACTAAAAGGCGCAATATTGGCGGGAAACACAATGCCGCGTTCGTCATGCCCCTGCTCGATTGCTGCGCCGACGATGCGCGAGACGCCAATGCCGTAGCAACCCATTTCCATGACCTGATCTTTGCCTTGCTCATCGAGATAAGTGCATTTGAGCGCTGCGGCATATTTGGTGCGCAACTGGAAAATATGGCCGACTTCAATGCCACGACAAAGTTCCAGTGTGCCCTTGCCATCGGGTGACGGGTCGCCTGCGACCACATTGCGGATATCGGCGATTTCCTTCGGCAATGGCAAGTCGCGGCCAAAGTTTGCATCGGTCAAGTGATAGCCTTCTGCGTTGGCACCACAAACAAAATTATTCATTACAGCCACCGTGCGGTCAGCGATGATGCGGCCATTAAAGCCCACCGGGCCAATGTAGCCGGGCTTGCAACCGAGTGCTGCCACGATTTCTTCGTCGCGTGCAAAACGGAATTCACCGATTTGCTTTTGTGCCTTGATTTCGTTCAGATCATGATCGCCGCGCAACAGCAGCAGAACAAATTGATTGGCTTCTTGTGCGGAACCAGCCATCACGGCGACTGCCTTGACCATCTGAGTGAGCGGCACGCCAAGAAACCCGGCCACATCGGCGCATTTGGTTTTGCCGGGCGTTGCGCGTTTTTCCATCATCGCCGTCTCATCATCGCCGAGTTTTTCCGGTGCCACAGCCTCAGCCAGTTCCACATTCGCTGCATAGCCGGAGGTCGGACAAAAGGCGATCGCATCCTCGCCCGAATCGGCCAGCACATGAAACTCGTGCGAGCCGGTACCGCCAATCGAGCCGGTATCCGCTGCCACAGCGCGGAATTTTAGGCCCAGCCGCGTGAAGATGCGGGTGTAGGCGTCATGCATGACGCCATATTCGCGTTCCAGATCAGCGAATGAGGTGTGGAAGGAATACGCATCCTTCATCAAAAACTCACGTCCGCGCATGACGCCGAAACGCGGCCGGATTTCATCGCGGAACTTGGTTTGAATCTGGTAAAAGTTGCGCGGCAACTGGCGGTAGCTTTTTAC
>DATCQI010000186.1:0-3938 GCA_036569545.1 Rugosibacter sp.
TGAAGGAGTTGTTTATGTACTAGGCAGCGATGGCGAGCTTTGGCTGAGCCACGATGATGGGGCACACTGGGAAATGACCACATTAGAAAATGGTGATGCTACTCCGCATTTATTTTCCATCGCATTTGTTGGGCAGGCCGGGCTGATCAGTGCCGAACATGGCTCGATTTTCATGCGTAGCAAAAACGACGACCCCTGGAAGCCGCTCGCCATAGCGTATAACGGCTCATTCTTCGGAGTGATTCCTTTCGTCGATCAATTCTTGATATTTGGTATGAGCGGCCGTATTTTTCTGGTGAGTCCGGATGGTAAAAGCCAACGCTCGATAGATACTCGCACAACACAGTTTCTGCTCGATGCGGCGGTAATTCCTGAAAAAAACCAAGCAGTGGTGGTTGGGCGTGGCGGTGCCGTTGTTATCCTGAGTATGGATGGTCAAGTATTAAAAAGCTATCATCGGCCTGACAAGGCTGATATCACTGCAATTGTAGCGCGCAGGAATGATATTTATCTTGCTACCATGAGAGGTGGCATCGAGCACCTTAAGTCAAGCGATTTTGCGCAGCCTATGGGTGAATTGCAACCCGCCACATTGCCACCTGCTGCCATTTCCAAGTAAAAAACCAAAGATAAAGTATCCATATCCGCCTTATATCTATCGGCGAGGAAAAGGAATTAAAAGATGAGTGAATTGAATCAGTCGAACGGGGCATTGCATCGTATTTCGGAAACCTTTGCCAGTGCCTTGATTCGTCACCGCGTACTAGTTTTATTAGTGAGCGTTTTGCTCACCGCATTTTTTGGTTATCGGGCTGCCCAGCTAGAGTTGAGTGCTGGTTTTGATAAGAGCATCCCGCTCTCTCACCCTTACATGAAAACCTTTACCGAATTTCGCAATATTTTCGGTGGGGCGAATCGGGTGACGATCTTCGTACGTGATGAATCGGGCAACATGTTTAACCCGGAGTGGTTCCATACGTTTGAAAAAGTGACTGCAGATGTTTTGGTCATGCCTGGAGTCGATGCTCGGACCGTTACTTCCATTTTTACCCCGAATGTGAATTTCGTTGCGGTAAGTGAAGTGGGCTTTACAGGTTCACGTATTGTGCCGACTGACTTTTCTCCGACACCGGAAGGCCTCGATCAAGTCAAAAGCAATCTTGCCAAATCGTCAGAAATTGGCAAAACTGTTGCCAAAGATCTTTCGGGTGCACTGGTGGTTGCCGATTTGATCGAGCGTGATCCAGTAACCGGGGCACAGATCGATTATGGCAAGTTTGCAAAACAACTCGATTTACTTAAAACAAAGTACGAGAAACACGGTATTAAAATTCATATCACGGGTTTTGCGCCTTTTGTCGGCTACATCATTGACGGTATCCACGGGGTGGTGAAGTTTTTCGCCATCACTTTTTTACTGACTTTCGTTCTATTATTATTTTTCTCTGGTTCTTGGAAGCTTGCGCTTTCGTCCATGGTTGTTTCGCTGGCCGCGGTCATTTGGCAGCTGGGTGCGATTCAGATGCTGGGTTATGGCTTGGATCCGATGTCGATTCTTGTGCCTTTTTTGATTCTTTCTATCGGCGTAAGTCATGCTGTGCAAATGACGAATGCTTGGCGTATGGCAGTGGTTGAAGGTGAAAGCCCACAACAGGCAGCACATACAGCGGTTTATCGCCTGTTAGTGCCGGGTGCTACAGCCATTCTGGTGGATGCTGTCGGGTTTGCCGTGATTATGCTGATCCCCATTAAAATGATTGGCGAATTGGGGGTTTCAGCCAGCATTGGGGTGGGCATCATGCTGCTGACGAACAAGATGATGCTGCCTATTTTCTTGTCCTGGACGCGCCTCAATCCGAAAGAACTTGCACGGGCACAGAAGACGAAACTCTCGCGCAATCATTCTATTTGGTCTTGGCTTGCCAAGGCGGCAGACCGCAAGGTGGCGGTTTTTATTCTGGCGATTGCCGTGGTTATGGGGGGGGTAGGTTATCTGGCCGAGAAACATTTGGTTATTGGTGACACGGATGCTGGTAGCCCAGAGTTTTGGCCCAATCACATTTACAACCAGGATATAAACACCATTGTGAAGCGTTTTTCAGTCGGGCTTGATGAGCTTGTGGTCGTGGCACAGTCTGATGTAACGGAAGCCTGTGTTGATTATTCGGTCATGAAAACCATCGACGATTTTGTCTGGCAAATGCAAAATGTGCCGGGGGTGAAATCCGTTGTCTCTTTGACAGAGATTGTTCGTGAACGGAACATTGGCAATTACGAAGCTAACCCAAAATTTCTGGGTTTGCCTTTCAACAGCCAGATGATTTCAGCAAATATGTATCGTATCGAGGCATCGCAAGGCATGTTTTCAAATGACTGCAAGGCTATGCCTATCCGACTTTATTTGACTGATCACAAGGCTGATACGCTGCACCGTATTACCGCGGCCGTGGAATCATTTAACAAAATGCATGGCAACCCACATGTCAATCTGCGCCTGGCAATGGGCAATGGCGGCATCATGGCGGCGACCAATGAGGAGGTAGCGCAAGCGCAATTGCGCATTAATATCGCTCTGTTTGCTGCGGTGGGCTTGTTTGTCTTCCTGACATTTTTATCCTGGCGGGCGACCTTGTGTGCGATGGTGCCATTAATTCTCGTTGCTTACTTTGCCAATGTGGTGATGGTTGAGATGAACATCGGCTTGAAAATATTTGTCTTGCCAGTGTTAGCCCTAGGCGTGGGTGTGGGGGTTGATTACAGTATTTATCTCCTTGCTCGAATGCTGGCGCACATGAATAACCGGCTGAGCGTTAAAGAGGCTTATACGAATGCGTTAAGAGAAGTGGGTGTGCCAGTGATCTTCACTTCGATCACTATGAGTGTGGGTGTAGCTACCTGGCTTTGGTCGAGTTTAAAGTTCCAGGCGGATATGGGAGTCCTGCTGGCGTACATGTTTTTTGTGAACATGCTCGGCGCTATTTTCTTGATGCCGGCGCTGGCCAGCTTTCTCTTGAAACCCAAGAAATGATGTCTATAAAACTACAGAGTGCCTGACATGATTAAAGTCATCGCGTGTAATCCTGAAGAACTCTCACCTGCCAAGGCATTTACGCATGCCTTGGTGGTTGAAGGCGCGCAGCGCTGGGTTTTTATTTCTGGGCAGGTTGCGCTGGACGCGACGGGACAGGTCGTTGCGCCGGGGGATTTATTCGCTCAGTTGGAGGCAACCCTGCAAAACCTCGGTCATGCGCTTAATGCTGCGGGTGCCAATTTTCGTGATTTGGTCAAGGTGACGATTTTTGTGGTTGATCTTGATCCTGCTGATCTGGCGAAAATTCGTGAGGTTCGTTCACGTTATTTGCCGCAAGATCCGCCCATTGCAATTACCCTGGTGGGCGTGGCGCAGCTGGCTTTTCCTGGACTGCGTATCGAAATCGAGGGCACTGCAGCACTGTAAACTCATCAGTCTGAAAAAGTCGGCGCTGGTGCTACGGTGCCAAGTTTTTAATTCCGGTACTTTTAACGCGGGGTAGGTTTTTCATGTATCAGCAACTCATCCCCATGAGCCTCGTGTTGATTTTAGGCATTCTGTGGCGACGTATTGAACCAGCGAACTTGCCGCCTATTCAGGTACGCGCTGTGCTGGGCACATTGGTTATCAATTTCATTGCCCCGGCATTGATTTTAGAGGTGCTGCTGGCGTCTTCGCTGAAAGAAGAATTGTTTCAGGTGCCAGCCACCGGCAATGCAACCATACTGACTATTCTGTTGCTTAGTTTGGCATTGTATGCAACGTTACTTCGATTAAAGATCATCACCCGTGCGCAAGTGGGTGCACTTATCCTGGCTAGCGCTTTTGGAAATGGCATGGGTGTGGGGCTGCCGACAGTTTCAGCTTTGCTGGGGGCAGGGCAGCGTGACATTCCGGTGATTTATGA
>DATCQI010000187.1:0-5650 GCA_036569545.1 Rugosibacter sp.
CGACAAAGCGTGTGATGCCTGATTCAACGCTGGTGGCGGGGGCGAAGCCGGTGGCCGCGTGCAGTGCGGTGGTGTCGGCTGAGGTGGCAGGCACATCGCCGTCTTGCAGCGGCAAAAAGTTTTTCTGCGCGGTTTTCCCCAAGGCCTTTTCAAGCGTGCTGATGTAGGTCATCAGCTCGACAGGATCGTGGTTGCCGATGTTGAACACCCGATAAGGTGCCCAGCTAGTGGCGGCGTCGGGCTGCTGTTTGTCGAAGGCCGGGTTAGCCACGGGCGGACGGTCGCAGACACGAATCACGCCTTCGACAATGTCGTCGATATAGGTGAAGTCGCGCTGCATTTTGCCATGGTTGAACACATCAATCGGCCGCCCTTCGAGGATCGCCTTGGTGAATAAAAACAGTGCCATGTCCGGCCGCCCCCAGGGGCCATACACAGTGAAGAAGCGCAACCCGGTGGTGGGTATGCCAAACAGGTGGCTGTAGGTGTGGGCCATCAGCTCGTTGGCTTTTTTGGTGGCGGCATACAGGCTCACTGGGTGATCTACCGAATCGGCTTCGCTAAACGGCATTTTGGTATTGCCGCCATACACGCTGGAGCTGCTGGCGTAGGTGAGATGTTCAACTTTGGCGTAGCGGCAACCTTCGAGAATGTTCACGAAGCCGGTCAGATTGCTGTCCACATAAGCATGCGGGTTTTGCAGCGAGTAGCGCACGCCGGCCTGCGCCGCAAGATGAATCACGCGCTGCGGTTGTTCACGGGCGAACAAGTCAGCCATGCCAGGACGGTCGGCCACATCCCGTTTGATGAAGCGAAATTTTGAGTCAGGCGTTAGTCGCGCCAGCCGCGTTTCTTTGAGCGTGACATCGTAATAGTCGTTCAGATTATCCAGCCCGATGACTTCGTCGCCACGTGCCAGCAAACGTTCACACACATGCATGCCGATAAATCCGGCGCAACCGGTTACAAGAATTTTCACTAGTCAGTCACCTTTTAAAAAAGCATTTTCGCATAGTTGGCTTTACCGCTGCGCAGATGAAACTCTGTTGGCTGGTTAATGGGCGTTAAAATGGCGGCCATTACTTTTCCTTTCCGGATGTTCCTGTTAGCAGGCTTCCGGCAATTCTCAGGGTCACATCAACGTGCAGCTCTTTGCTCTTGGTATCAATCACCACACGGCGCCACTGGCCGTGCGCGAGCTGGTGGCTTTTGATCCGGCAAGCCTGAGCCATGCGCTGCATAATCTGTTACGCGGGCACAGCGTGCAAGAAGCTGCGCTGTTGTCGACCTGTAACCGCACCGAGCTGTATTGCACAACAGAGCACCCACAGGCGGCGGCGGATTGGCTGGCTACCTTCCATGCGCTGCCGCCAGAAAAAATTCAGCCTTACCTGTATCAGCATTCGCAGCAATCGGCTGTGCGGCATATGTTTCGCGTGGCCTCCGGGCTGGACTCCATGGTGTTGGGTGAGCCACAAATTTTGGGGCAGATGAAACAGGCCGCGCGCATCGCCGAAGAAGCGGGTACGCTGGGCACGTTGCTGGGCAAGTTGTTCCAGCGCACATTTTCTGTCGCCAAGGAAGTGCGCTCCACTACTGCGATTGGTGCGAACACGGTGTCAATGGCCGCCGCTGCTGTGCAGCTTTCCGCCCGCATTTTCGAGTCCATCTCCGCACAGCGCATTTTGTTTATTGGCGCGGGCGAGATGATCGAGCTTTGTGCTGCGCACTTTGCCGGGCAAAATCCCAGGCAGCTTACTATTGCCAATCGCACGATTGAGCGTGCCGAGGCGCTGGCACATCGTTTTTCAGGCGATGTACTGCGGCTTGACGAGGTGGCCGAGCAGCTGGCGAATTACGATATTGTGGTTTCTTGCACCGCCAGCCCGCTGCCGATTATTGGCTTGGGGCTGGTCGAACGGGCATTGAAAAGTCGCCGCCATCGGCCGATGGTGATGGTGGACCTGGCGATCCCGCGCGATATCGAAAGAGAAGTCGGCGAGGTGGGTGATGTGTTTCTTTACACGCTGGATGATCTCGGGCAGATTGTTGAATCCGGGTTGGAGTCGCGCCAGGCAGCGGTGATTGAAGCCGAAGCGATTATCGATGAGCGGGTGCAGGGTTTTTTGCACTGGCTAGCTTCGCGCGAGACCGTGCCCACCATACGCGCACTGCGCGATGCCGCAGAGCGCATGCGGCGGCATGAAATTGAACACGCTCTGAAATTACTGGCGCGCGGTGATGCACCTGACAAAGTGCTCGATGCACTCTCGCACGGGCTGACCAATAAATTTTTGCATGCGCCAACACAGGCCTTGAATCAAGCCGAAGGCGACGAGCGCGCTGAAATTGCTGCGCTGATTTCACGCCTGTACCATCTTTCTTCTACTGACTAGCTTGCCCGCGCCGATGTTGCCGTTTTTGCTGCGCAGCGGCTCTTTCATCCATTACATCGGACATTGATTGCGATCGTCTTGCCATGAAAAAAAGTATCTACGACAAACTCGAACAACTCGCCGAACGCCTGACAGAGCTCGATGGCCTGCTAGGCAGCGAAAATGCCACGCACGACATGGACAGCTACCGCAAGCTCACGCGGGAGCATGCCGACATCACGCCGGTGGTCGCTTTGTTTGCGGCTTACCGTATTGCCAGCGCCGACTTTTCATCGGCCGGCGAGATGTTGAATGATGCTGAAATGAAAGAGCTGGCGCAGGCCGAGCAGGCGAGGGCTTTGGCGGACATGGCGCGATTGGAAAATGAATTGCAGGCCGCGCTGTTGCCGCGCGACCCGAACGACGATAAAAATCTGTTTCTCGAAATTCGCGCCGGTACGGGCGGGGACGAATCAGCTTTGTTTGCCGGGGATCTGTTTCGCATGTATTCGCGTTACGCCGAGCGCCAGGGCTGGCGCGTGGAGATTATTTCGCGCAGCGAATCCGACCTTGGCGGCTTTCGCGAAATCATTGCCCGCATTGAAGGTCGCGGTGCGTATTCGCAACTCAAGTTTGAATCCGGCGGGCATCGCGTGCAGCGTGTGCCGACAACGGAAACGCAAGGCCGCATTCACACCTCCGCCTGCACGGTGGCAGTGATGCCGGAAGCCGATGCGCTGGCCGAAGTGACTATCAATCCGGCCGATTTACGCATCGATACCTATCGCGCCTCGGGCGCGGGGGGGCAGCACATCAACAAGACCGATTCGGCGGTGCGCATCACGCATCTGCCCACCGGCATCGTTGTCGAATGCCAGGATGACCGCTCGCAACATCGCAACCGCGCCCAGGCCATGGCGGTGCTGGCAGCGCGCATCACCTCAGAGCAAGAGCGCGAACAGCAACAAAAAATCGCCTCGACGCGTAAATCACTGATTGGTTCCGGCGACCGTTCCGAACGCATCCGCACTTACAACTTTCCACAGGGGCGCATCACCGATCACCGCATCAATCTGACGCTGTACAAGATCGACGCCATCATGGATGGCGATTTAAGCGAGCTGGTTAGCGCGCTGACGACCGAACATCAAACCGAACTGCTGGCCGAACTGGCGGCATGAAAACCATTGCTGCCGCGCTTGCTGCTGCGCGCGAAAAACTGCCGGGCAATGAGGCGCGCCTGTTGCTGGGCCATGTGTTACAGCAACCGCCGGTGTGGTTGCTGACCCATGACGATGGCGTGCTGGATGAAGCGGCGCTGAGTGCTTTTAATGGACTCATTGCGCGCCGTCATGCGGGCGAACCCGTGGCGTATTTGCTCGGCTATCGCGAGTTTTTTGGCCGTGATTTTGTGACCGCGCCCGGCGTGCTGATTCCGCGCCCCGAGACTGAACTGCTGGTCGCCATTGCATTGAAAAAACTCGGTGTTGGTGATACGGCGGCAGAAACGGAAACAGCACGCAATGCTCTGCAGATTCTTGATCTCGGCACCGGCACGGGTTGCATCGCCATCACGCTGGCGCTTGAATGTCCGCCGGCATGCGTTACCGCCATCGATGCCAGTCCTGCCGCATTAACCATTGCCAAAGAAAACGCGCAGCGATCCAATGCCGTTGTGCGATTTTTGCAAAGCGATTGGTACGCCGGTGTAGAGGACGAAACGTTCGATCTCATTGTCAGCAATCCTCCTTACATTGCTGTGGCAGACACCCATTTGACGCAGGGCGATTTACGCTTTGAGCCGCCTGCTGCGTTAGCCAGCGGCGCAGATGGGCTGGATGCCATGCGCCACATCATCGCCGCCGCACCCGCGCATTTATCCCCTCAAGGCCAGCTCTGGCTGGAACACGGCTATGACCAAGCCGAAGCCGTGCGCGCGTTACTCATCGCCGCCGGATTCATCGCCATTGAACAGCATCGCGATCTGGCGGGCATCGTGCGCGTGAGTGGCGGTGTGCGTGGCACAGCCACATAAAAATGACCTGCTCACAAGATAAGGGAAAAGGCCGTTTTCAGGATTGACACGGGATACTTTAATTGCGCGATGGTGTTGGCGGTTGAAACTTGCCGTCCCGTCAGCACCGACTTTTGCCGGATGGCGATCATCATTCATTTCTCGGCGGGCGGCAGGGCCAGGTACCTTGCTTCGAAAACTTCGCCCGGCACCGGTTTGCTGAACAAATAACCCTGCATTTCGTCGCAGTTCAGCAAGCGCAGCAGGCGTGATTGTTCCTCGGTTTCGACGCCCTCTGCCACTACCTTGAGTTTCAGCGCATGCGCCAGGTTGATAATGGTGGATACCAGCGCCAACCCCTCCGGCTCGGCAGTCATGCCGATCACGAACGAGCGGTCGATCTTCAGCGTGTCCACCGGCAGCTTGGCAAGGTAGCTAAGGGAGGAGAAGCCGGTGCCGAAGTCGTCGATGGCGATGCTCACGCCCATGGCACGGATCGCCTGCAGGCTGGCGATATTGTGCTTGATGTCTTCCATGATCAGGCTTTCGGTGATCTCCAGCTCCAGTCCCGCCGCTGCTTGCGCGTCGATACCGACGACCTGGCTGATCTCGTCGATGAAGCCGCGATGGCGCAGTTGCAGTGGCGACACATTCACCGCGATGCGCACGGTAGGCAGACCTGCAGCGCGCCAGCACAGGTAGTCGGCGATGGCCTGGCGCAGCGCCCAGCGCCCAACGTCGTAGATCAACCCGGTTTCTTCCAGGATCGGAATGAAATGGCCCGGCGACACAAGGCCCGTGCGTGGATCGTTCCAGCGGATCAGCGCTTCGGCGCTGGTGATCTTGCCGCTGGCGAGGTTCACCTTGGGCTGGTAATGAAGCACGAATTCTTCATTGTCGAGCGCCTGGCGCAACTGGTTTTCCAGGGTGAGCTTGCCGGCCATCGCTGCAGTCATGGTTGATGTGTAAAACAGGTAGCGCTCACCGCTCGCCCTGGCTTTCTTGAGCGCGGCCTCGGCGTGCCTGAACAAGGTTTCGGCATCGGCGCCATCATCCGGGAATACTGCGCCGCCGACCTTGATGGATATCCGGAATACCGCATCATTCAGATGGAACGGATAGTCCAGAAAAGCTTTCATCATTTTCTCGAGAAGTCGTGTCACGTCGCCCTCTTGCCTTATTTCCGGCAACACCACGGCAAAGTGGTCTGCGCCCAGCCGCGCCAGCAGGTTGGCATCTCCCGCGTTGCGCGTCAGCCACT
>DATCQI010000188.1:0-15399 GCA_036569545.1 Rugosibacter sp.
TTGATGGGGTTGAAAATCGTGCGCAAAATATCTGCGTGCGTTGCTCCCGCATCTGCTGGCACGGTACGCATGATCAATGCTGCATCGGCTGCGCCATTCGTCATAATGAGCGCTTCCGATGTATTTTTTATCCGCCAGCCGGCGGGGGCGGTCAGCGTAAAACCCATGGGTTCGTGGAAGAATTGCTGCCCGCGGATAACGCCTTCTTCGCGGCTTTCGCCAAAAGGAATGCCATCAATCGCCTTGAGGTAGCGTTCGCGCCCATTGTTCGCTTGCGGATCATGATGCAGCAAGGCCATCTGGCGAATGTCTTCCAGCCGCTTGTCGCTGCTCGGGTGCGAAGCTAACCAATTACCACGCGGTGGTGCTGTACGGCCCTCGCTGCGTGCGGTGTCGGCGGCAAACTGCTCTTGATTTTTGAGCATGCGAATGACATCAATCATGCGCGCGGAATCATAATGATTGCGGGTAATGTATTCGGCACCTAATTGGTCGGCTTGTGATTCCTGCTCGCGGCTGTAGGAGGCGATATAGCCTGCGGCAGTCATTTGCGACACCTGGTTGGTCAGATTGCCTGCCCCACCATACCCTTTGCTCTCCAGCACGGCACCGAGCACATTGGCCAGCAGCACCCCCACGCTGGCAGTCTGCTGGCGCGTGGCGCGTTGCGAGGCATGGCGCGCGGTTACATGGCCGATCTCATGCCCCAGCACACCGGCAAGTTCGGCCTCATCATCAAGATAAGCGAGAATGCCGCGCGTGATATAAACATAGCCGCCGGGCAAGGCAAACGCATTCACTTCAGGGCTGTCGAGCACAGTAAAGTGCCATTCGAGTGTTGCCCGTTGCGAGGATTTAGCCAGCTTTTGCCCCACGCTATTCACGTAGGCTTGCAGTGCAGGATTTTCCAGCACGCGGTATTCTTTCAACACCTCCTGATGCGCTTTTTGTCCCTCCTGCAACTCGCTGCGCTCATCCATGACCGTGCGTTCATACTGTCCTGTCACAGGGTTGCGCACATTGGCACAGGAGGTCAAAAAAACTAAAGCAACACCAAAAAGACAAAACCGGAATTTCATTTCACTTCACTTCAAAAGCGCATAAAACATTACGCCAACAAAAGCTGGCGCAATACAAACGGCAGGATGCCGCCATGTCGGTAGTAATCGACTTCAATCGGTGTATCGATACGCAAGCGAAGTGCGATGCGCCGCGTGGCGCCATTGGATTCATGAACCACCAAGGTTACCTCTTGCTGCGGCTGAATCTCTCCGTCCAGTCCTTCAAGGTCAAAAATCTCGCTGCCAATAATCCCCAGCGAGGCGGCTGAGTCCGCACCAAGAAATTGCAATGGCAATACCCCCATGCCAACAAGATTGGCGCGATGAATCCGCTCAAAACTGCGGGCAATGACGGCTTTAACACCGAGCAGTTGTGTTCCCTTCGCTGCCCAGTCGCGGGAGGAACCCGTGCCGTACTCCTCGCCTGCAAAAATCACCGTGGGCACACCGTCCGCTATGTAGCGCATGGCCGCATCGAAAATGAATACTTGCTGGCCTGAGGGCTGATGCAGAGTCAAACCACCTTCCACGCGCGCGCCATCAGCTTTGGGCGGTAGCAGCAGATTTTTGATGCGCACATTGGCAAAGGTACCGCGCACCATCACGTCGTGATTGCCGCGTCGCGAGCCATACGAATTAAAGTCGGCGCTGGTGACACGGTGATCCAGCAACCATTGCCCGGCGGGGGATGCCGCGCTGATCGAGCCGGCAGGCGAGATATGATCGGTTGTTACCGAATCGCCAAAAATAGCCAGTGCGCGCGCCTTGCGCAGTAAAGGCGGCGCTACGGGTGACATGCCGAAATGATCAAAGAACGGCGGCTTGGCGATGTAGGTTGACGCAGGCCACGCATACACCTGGCCAGTGCTTGCATTGATCGCATTCCATAACACATGGTCTTTGGTGAGGTCGGCATACAGCCGACGAAAAGTGGCCGGATTCATTGCGGTCTGCATGCAGGCTTCAATCTCGCGGCTGGATGGCCAAAGATCACGTAGCCAAACCGCTTCACCCTCTTTTCCGTAACCAATGGGCTCGGTCATCGGATCTTTTTGCAGCGTGCCCAAGAGCGCATACAGCACGACCAGCGGTGGCGAAGCCAGAAAGTTGGCGCGTATGTTTGGATGGATGCGCGCTTCAAAATTGCGATTGCCCGATAGCACCGCCGCACCAATCAGGTCATTCTTGACCACCGCCTCTTCTATCGGCACCGCCAGTGGCCCGGAGTTGCCAATGCAGGTGGTGCAACCATAGCCTGCAACGTTAAAGCCCAGTTGCTCAAGATACGGCAACAAGCCGGACTGCGTCAGATATTCAGTCACTACACGCGAGCCGGGAGCAAGCGATGTCTTGACGTGCGCATCAACACGTAAACCCCGCTCTACCGCTTTTTTGGCCAGCAGGCCAGCCGCGATCATCACGCTGGGGTTGGAGGTGTTGGTGCAAGAAGTGATGGCGGCAATCAACACGTCGCCATTGCCCACGTCCAAGCCATCCTGGCATGCAAAACGCTTCGCCAGATCGGCGGGGTTGCGCGCAAATCCGTTGTCTGCCGCAGGAGCAGCGAAGGTCTCGGCAAACGCGGTTTTGGCGTGGCTTAACGGAATGCGATCCTGTGGCCGCTTGGGGCCCGCCAACGCAGGTACAACATCGGCAAGGTCGAGACTCAGCGTGCTTGAATAGTCGATGTCGCCACGTTGGGGGATACCGAATAACCCCTGTGCCTTGAAATAGTTTTCAAAACGCGTCACTTCCGCGTTGCTCCGCCCGGTGCCTTTTAAATAGGCCACAGTCAGATCATCGACAGGAAAGAAGCCCATGGTGGCCCCATATTCAGGCGCCATATTGGCAAGCGTTGCGCGGTCAGTCAATGATAAATGCGTTGCACCTTCACCAAAAAATTCGACGAACTTGCCCACGACTTTTTCTTTGCGCAGCATTTCGGTAATGGCGAGCACCAGATCGGTCGCGGTAACGCCTTCTGGCAACTTGCCTTGCAGCTCAACCCCCACGACATCCGGCGTCAGAAAATATACCGGCTGACCAAGCATGCCCGCTTCCGCCTCGATGCCCCCCACACCCCAGGCCACCACACCGGCACCGTTGATCATGGTGGTATGACTGTCCGTGCCGACCAATGTATCGGGAAAGCACACGCCATCCCGGTGCTGCACACCACGGAACAGGTATTCGAGATTCACCTGATGAACAATGCCGATACCTGGTGGCACCACCTTGAACGTATCAAACGCCTGCATGCCCCACTTCATGAATTGATAACGTTCATGATTCCGCTCAAATTCAAACTGCATATTGAGACGCAAGGCATCCTTGCTGCCATAGTAGTCAACCTGCACCGAATGATCGACCACCAGATCGACCGGCACCAGCGGTTCGATCAATTTTGGATCGTGGCCAAGCTGCGCTGCCACACCACGCATCGCAGCCAGATCGCAGAGTAACGGCACACCAGTAAAATCCTGCAACAGGATGCGCGCCACAACAAACGGAATTTCATCCACGCGCGGTGCATTTGGCTGCCAGGCAGCCAGTTGCCGGACATGGGCCTCGGTGACCTTCTTGCCATCGCAATTGCGCAGCACAGATTCGAGCACGATGCGGATCGAGACAGGCAAGCGACGGATGTTGCCAAGGCCGGCGACTTCAAGCGCCGATAAGCTATAAAAACCGGATTTTTCAGCGGTGTCGCTATTGAATTGTTGATAACTGTTGAAAAGATTATGGCGCATCGAATTTCCTTTCATTTACTACTCAATGGAATGGATGGGTTAAACCATATCTTCTGGAATAACCCACGCATCGAATTCATCTGCTTGCACATATCCCGAGGCAAGCGCTGCATCTCGTAGTGACATGCCCTCGGCATGTGCTTTTTTTGCAATGGCAGCGGCTTTGTCGTAACCAATGTGCGGGGTGAGTGCTGTGGCCAGCATCAAGCTGCGTTCCAGTGATTCGCGAATATGTTTCTCATTGGCTTCTATACCCCGTAGCGCATGACGGTCAAAGCTTTGCATGGCATCTGCCAGTAGCCGTGTGCTGTGCAAAAAGTTGTAGGCAATTAGCGGTTTGAATACATTCAACTCGAAGTTTCCCAAAGCACCGCCGATATTCAGCGCCACATCATTGCCCAACACTTGCGCAGCCACCATGGTGAGCGCTTCGCATTGCGTCGGATTAACCTTGCCCGGCATGATGGAACTGCCCGGCTCATTTTCGGGTAACTGCAATTCACCCAGACCCGCACGCGGGCCACTGGCGAGCCAGCGGATGTCATTGGCGATTTTCATCAATGCCGTGGCCAAGGTTTTCAATGCGCCATGCGCAAACACCAAGGGCTCATGGCCAGCAAGTGCAGCAAACCGGTTGCTTGCACACGTCCATGGCAACCCGGTATAGGTTGTCAATTCCGCCACGGCGCGGACAGCAAATTGCGGGTGGGCATTAAGCCCGGTGCCGACCGCCGTGCCTCCCAGCGCTAACGAAAAAAGTTCATTTTGCGCAGTGCGAATCGCTCGCTCGGCTATCTCGAGTTGTGCTGCATAGCCAGAGAACTCCTGTCCCAGCGTGAGGGGGGTTGCATCCTGCAAGTGGGTGCGTCCCAGCTTAACGATATGCGCAAAGACCTGTGATTTTTCATGCAGCGTTTGCTCCAGCTGGCGCAGCGCAGGCAACAGCGATTTTTCCAGCTGCGTGACCGCCGCTATGTGCATTGCGGTAGGAAAAACATCATTGGATGATTGGCCCCGATTAACATGATCATTCGGATGCACACAGCGTTGCATGCCACGCACGCCACCCAATAGCTCTGAGGCACGGTTCGCCATGACTTCATTCACGTTCATGTTGGTTTGCGTGCCGGAGCCCGTCTGCCAGACAGACAAGGGAAACTCATCCGGCCATTGGCCATTGAGAATTTCATCGGCTGCGCTGACAATCGCCCGCGCTATTTTTGGCTCTACCTCGCCAAGATACGCATTGGCCAATGCCGCCGACCGCTTGACCAACACCAGCGCATCAATGATTTCATTGGGCATGGTGTCTTTCCCAATGGCAAAGTAGGTCAGTGAGCGTTGCGTTTGCGCACCCCACAACCGTTCATCCGGCACATCGATGGCACCGAGGGTATCGGTTTCCGTTCGGCAGCGGCTCATGTTTAGCGATCAGTGCATGACATGACTAAGAAATGCTCCAGCTATAAAGTGGCCTACGCATGGGCTATTTTTTGGGCAGGGACGCACCGCCTTGTCCACCACCAAACGGCACCGCCGGAGCAACAGGTTTGGTTTTATCTTTTTTGGGTTTTTTCTGCTCGCGATTACTACGTACTTGTCCTTTGGCCATGAGAGTTCTCCTGAAAAATTTTGATAAATAAACGGCACACGCTACGTGTGTTCACTGCGATGAAACGCCGCAAATTGGCAAGCGCTGCAAGGCTGCTGCTTCGTGTCAAATACTACGCCTAATCGACGTCTATGGTACGTCCGTTGCGTCCACCCCCAGCGCCAGCCAGCCGGCCGACCCCAAGGTACGCAATGTGGCTATATTCTGCTCGTAAATGGCAGCAGTATTCGGAAAATCCTGTATCGCGCGCGCCAGACTTTCTTCACGCAAAAGATGCAAGACAGGATAAGGTGACCGATTGGTGTAGTTGCTCACATCCTCTGCCTCTGCATCAGCAAATCGATACTGCGGGTGAAAGCTGGCAACTTGAATAACACCCGTGAGTCCCTGTACTTTCAGCGCAATCTCAACCAGATCGAGAAAATCGGCAAAATCGGCAAACTTTGCCAGCACATAGGGAAGAATCAGCAGTGTGGTGTCCACGCTCTCCGGCTTTGCCGCAATCAAAATGCGCAATTCACGCTCCAGATCGTCGAGCACCGCATCGCTGGCTTGCGCGCTACTGACGGTATAACGTATCTGACGCTTGGCATGCACCGTTTTCGCAAACGGGCAAAGATTCAGGCCAATGACTACGCGCTCCAACCAGCGCTTTGTGGCAGCAATCACTTCGCCATGCGTGGGCTTGACAGATGAGGAACACATAGAAAACACCCATGAACACCCATGACCCGCCCAGGAAAAACCTTGGCGTGGGTGATGGCGTGTAGCTTACAGCACTTCGGCTGCATGATCCGCTAATCGTGAACGCTCACCTCGCTGCAGGGTAACGTGACCTGAATAAGCCCAGCCTTTAAAACGATCCACCACATACGTGAGTCCCGAGCTTCCTTCGGTGAGATACGGTGTATCAATCTGGGAAATATTGCCCAGACATACGACTTTGGTACCCGGGCCTGCGCGCGTAATCAGCGTTTTCATCTGCTTGGGCGTCAGATTTTGCGCTTCGTCGATGATGAGAAACTTGTTCAAAAAAGTGCGCCCACGCATGAAATTAAGCGACTTGACTTTGATCCGGCTACGAATCAAATCCATCGTCGCTGCCCGCCCCCAATCGCCGCCGTAGGTGCTGCCAGACGTGCTACCAGACATGCCTGCAGGATCAATGGGCGGATTATTTAACACATCCAGGTTATCTTCCAGCGCCCCCATCCAAGGGGTCATTTTTTCCTCTTCTGTTCCCGGCAAAAATCCGATGTCCTCGCCCACGGGAACAGTCACCCGAGTGATGATGATTTCAGAAAACCGCTTGGTTTCCAGAGTCTGCGTCAAGGCAGCTGCTAGCGTCAATAATGTTTTGCCAGTGCCCGCCTGACCAAGCAGGGTGACAAAATCGATGTCTGGACTCATCAGCAGATTCAAGGCAAAATTTTGCTCGCGATTTCTGGCCAAAACACCCCATACGGCATTTTTTCCATGACTGTAATCGGTCAGTGTTTCCAGTTCCGCCGTCTTGCCAGCGCCGACTTTTACCCACGCTTGAAAAGGCTGTGGCTCATCCTGCCAGACGAATTCATTCACCAGAAAATCAGGGCACAACGGACCCTGGACACGGTAATAAGTGCGGCTATCTTTTTTCCATGACTCCAGGCCCTTGCCATGCGTTTCCCAAAAGTCAGGCGGCAACTCGCTTGTGCCGGTATAGAGCAGGTCAGTGTCTTCAAGTACCTTATCGTTAAAGTAATCTTGGGCGGCCAAACTCAGGGCACGCGCCTTGATCCGCATGTTGATGTCTTTGGAAACCAGAATCACCGGCCGTCCGGGAAATGTCTGACCGAGATGCATCACCACACCGATGATCTGGTTATCGGCCTTGGCCGTAGGCAGTGCGACGGGCAATACGCTGTTGATCGCCTCCGTCTGCAAAAAAAGATGTCCGGTGGCCAGTCCGCGCGATACCTCACCCAGATAAATACCTGCGGCCATGTTGTGCTCGGCACCACTCACAACCTCATCCAGCATGCGGCTTGCTTGGCGTGCGTTGCGCGCAACTTCTGTCATGCCTTTTTTATTGGCATCCAGCTCTTCTAGCACCATCATGGGCACGAAAATGTCATGCTCTTCAAAACGATAGAGCGACAAGGGATCATGCATCAGCACATTGGTGTCAAGCACAAAAAGCTTGGTAGTGGCTTTTTTTACGGTTGTTGCGCGCTTTGCGTTCATGGCCACCTCAAAATTGTAAAGATAAGCTCAAGATAGCGGCCCTGGCAATTGGACAAGATGTAGATGAAAGGGCAAATTTCGCCCCTGATCAATGATTAAAGTGTCATCACTGCGTCAAGAACCGTGGCGGCGTTGCCGTCAGCCTTGGTAGCACGCCATTCGTGACGCAATACCCCTTTTGCGTCAATCAGAAAAGTGCTGCGTTCAATGCCCAGCACTTTTTTTCCATACAGCATTTTGTTTTTAACGACATCGAACATGCGACACACCGTGCCTTCAATGTCAGAAATCAATTCAAACGGCAAACCAAATTTAGCCTTGAAGTTTTCATGCGACTTAAGCGAATCCCGTGAAACACCGAAAACAGCACATCCTGCCTTGATAAACCCAGCATGCAAATCACGAAACTGTTGCGCCTGTGTTGTACAGCCCGGGGTGTTGTCCTTGGGATAGAAATACAACACAACAGGATGCCCAAGATGGGCAGACAACATAAAATCACCGCCGGTTGCCGGAACTGTAAATTCAGGCACAACCAAACCGACAAGCGAGGGTTGCGTGGCTGCCATAGCGGCAGATGTCGATGCCGATGTAGAGGTGAACGTAGAAATAGCGTGATTCATGCAGCTTCCTTCCATGGTAATAAAAATTCCTCGCCCTGCAACATCAAGGTGCCGGAACGGCCACGCACTTCACCGCGAATCATTTCATGGCGAGGCAGCTTGGCCAGATCAAGCGTGTCATACATATGCCCGAGCGAGATCAGCTGATACCCTTGCTCGCGCCAACCCGTGAGTAAACGCGCCAACGTATCTCCTAGCTTCATGCCTTCGAGTTCGGCATGCAGTGTGAATACGTGATTTTTGGGTTCGGTCGCGGTTAAGCGCAGCAACCGCTGATGCACGTTGTGACTCGTCAAATCCTCTGTGCCAATCAGTTCATCCAGTGTCGGCAGCGTGGTCGGCAATTGCGGACATAAAACAACTTCTGCATTCCATACCGGCATGAAAGGATGGCTGCCGCGGCAATCCGAAGCCCAGCGGTAGCCCAGCCGTTGCGTCATGCGCAAAGCATGGGGATTCATCTGCCAACCCGCCGCGCCCACGCCTTGCGCCACGACACCCAATGTTTCAAGGTAGCGGGCATGGGCATGGCGCATCTCATTTTCAGTCCACGCCGCATCCGCCTTTGTCACGCCATCTTGCCATTTGACATGATCCCAGCAATGAATTCCTGTCTCGAACCCTGCATCACGCGTGGCTCGCATCACGTCTGCTCCGCGGTGGCCAATATTCGGGCCGGGCAGCAGCGTGCCGTACATCAGCGTCTTGATACCATAGTGCTCGATTACAGATGTGCGCTTCACTTTTTTCATGAAGCCGGGACGCAGCGCGCGGCGAATGGCGCGACCGGTATGGTCCGGCCCCATCGAAAACAGGAAACTGGCATTGGCTTCGTGTTGCTGCAAAAGCTCAATCAACCGGGGCACGCCCTGCAAAGTGCCACGCAAAGTATCCACATCAATTTTTAGCGCCAGCTTCATCGCCACTTAATCCATCAATTGGCGTGCGGCAGCAACATCATGACGATAAGCCTCAAAAATACTGCGCAAGGCATCGGCAAATTCCACTTTCGGCTCCCAATCCAGATCTGCCATGGTGTTGCTGATCTTGGGCACACGATGCTGGGTGTCTTGATAGCCCGCACCATAGTATTCACCCGAGGTCGTTTCCAGCACTGTCACTTTGGCAGCAGTCTCTGCGTACTCGGGAAACTGTTTGGCCAGATCAAGCATCATGGTCGCCAGATCGCGCACCGAGTAATTATTCTTCGGGTTGCCAATGTTATAAATCTTGCTGTTCGCAACACCCTCTTTGTTGGCAATGATTTTCATCAAGGCATCTATGCCGTCCGTCACATACGTGAAGGAGCGTTTTTGCGCGCCGCCATCTACCAGCTTGATCGACTCACCACGCACGATGTGGCCAAGAAATTGAGTGATAACGCGCGAGCTGCCTTCTTTGGGCGTGTGGATCGAATCCAGTCCCGGCCCGATCCAGTTAAAGGGACGGAACAAAGTGTAATCCAGCCCTTCTTGCTGCCCGTAAGCGTGGATCACGCGATCCATCATTTGTTTGGCGCAAGAATAAATCCAGCGTGGCTTGTTGATCGGGCCCAGCACCAGATTGGAATTTTCCGGGTCAAATTCCGCATCCTGGCTCATGCCGTAAACTTCCGACGTAGAGGGAAAAATTACCCGTTTTTTGTACTTCACGGCATGGCGAATAATCGGCAAATTAGCTTCAAAATCCAGTTCAAAAACCCGCAGCGGTTCTTTGACATAGGTCGCTGGTGTGGCAATCGCCACCAGTGGCAGAATGACATCGCACTTTCTGACGTGATATTCAATCCATTCCCGATTAATCATGATATCGCCTTCAAAAAAATGAAAGCGCGGATTAGCCATCAACTCAGTGACGCGCTCTGAGTTCATGTCCATGCCGTACACCTCCCAGTCAGTAGTGTCCATGATGCGCTGGGAAAGGTGATGGCCAATGAAACCATTGACGCCAAGGATAAGAATTTTTTTCATGGTAAAGAAACCGTGGGCGTACCGAAAATCGCATTAAGCGAATTATCGGTCGCAGCTGAAAGGAAAGAATCTGCGAATTCTACCGCGAGCAGGCATAAAACTTTTCCGTCACCGCATTCCGCATACCAGCGCCCCTCATGTACAAACAGGGTAGGCTGGCCATAGACAACACCAAAGCCACGTTGCTCCTCAGGATGCAGCGAACGCAACACGCGAAAGCGGCCTTGCGGCATATCAAAAAACGCACCGGGATACGGCGGTGCAACGGCACGAATCAGGTTGTGCACGGCCGCTGCGGGCTGACGCCAGTCAATCCGTCCATCTTCAGCGCAACGGCCGCCAAAGTAGCTGCCTGCCCCAAGATTTTGCGGCTGCGGGGTAACACGGCCGGCGAGCAGATCAGGCAACACGCGGTCAAGCGCCAGCTCGGCAGCCAGCGTTACCTTGGCAAACACTTCGCGCGCAGTGTCATCCGGCAGAATCGGCACCGCCTGTTGCGCCACAATGCCACCGGCATCCGGCTTTTCGAGCATCTGATGCAACGTTGCACCGGTTTCGCGTTCACCATGGATGATGGCCCAATTCACCGGTACGCGGCCACGATATTTGGGTAGCAGCGAGCCATGCATGTTGTAAGCGCCCTGCTTTGGCAAAGCCAGGAGCGGGGCTTTGAGCATGTGCCGGTAGTAGAACGAAAACAGAAAATCAGGCCGAAGCGCAACGAGCTCGGCAACCAGCGCCGGATCGTTTGGATCATCCGGCATGATTACCGAAATGCCATACCGCAACGCGAGCTCGGCTACGCTGTCGAACCAGATTTCTTCATCAGGATTATCGCGATGTGTAATAACCTGCACAACCTCGACGCCATGCGCGAGCAGCACCGCCAAGCAGCGCACACCAACATTATGATAAGCAAAAACGATAGCGCGTACCATGGTTTGCTATTCCTTTTTCTCCAGCAACGCTTCAATAAGATAGCGCGGCCGCAGACGAACTTGCTGGTAAATGCGACCGATATACTCGCCCAAGAGGCCGATGCCGAATAGCGCCAAACCAATAAGGAAGAACATCAGCGCGAACAACGTGAATAATCCTTCGGCTTCCGGTCCAACAATCAGACGGCGCACAATCAACAACACAAACAGCGTGCCGGAGCCAAATGCGACGAACATCCCCAGCATGGAAAACCATTGCAGCGGTACAAGAGAAAAGCCGGTCATCAAATCAAAGTTGAGACGAATCAAGCTGTAGAGCGAGTATTTCGACTCGCCCTCGGCACGCTCTTCATGTTCCACTATCACTTCAGTCGGGTAGCGGGCAAAGGTGTAAGCCAGCGCCGGGATAAACGTGGCAACCTCTTTACAGCTATTGATTGCATCAACCACGCCGCGTGAATAGGCGCGCAACATATTGCCTTGATCAGTAATGTGAATGCGGGTAATTTTTTCACGCAAGCGATTCATGGCCTTTGACGCCCACGTGCGGAAAAAATTATCGTGCCGTTTTTTGCGGATGCTGCCCACATAATCGTGGCCTTCTTTCATTTTGGCGATCAGCTTGCCAATTTCCTCGGGTGGGTTTTGCAGGTCCGCATCCAGCGTAACAATCATCTCGCCGCGCGCATACTCAAAGCCCGCCATGATGGCCATGTGCTGGCCGGCATTGGCGGCCAGCAAAAGGGCGCGGGTGACCTCGGGCCGCCGTGCGAACTGCTCACGCAGCAAGGCCGCCGAACGGTCACGGCTGCCGTCATTCACAAAAATAATTTCATAAGTTTCACCCAGCGCATCCAGCGCCGGATAGATGCGGGCAAACAGCGGGGGTAATCCGGCTTCTTCGTTATAGACGGGAATGACAACAGAGAGCACAGGTGTAATCATAGAGTTTTGGCAGTGTTATGCACCTAGTTGATTAAGCGTTTGAGTCAAGGTGGCGCAAACGCGATCGACATCCGCATCCTGCATGGTCGGGAATAATGGCAACGTCACAGTTGCCGCACCAATGCGTTCGGCCTGAGGAAAATCGCCGGGCTTAAAACCCATGGAGCGATACAACGAAAATAAATGTAGCGCCGGATAATGCACGCCAATGCCGATGCCTTTTTCACGCATGCCCGCAATGAATGCACCACGATCAGTGCCATCGGGCAGCAGCACTTGAAACATGTGCCAGTTGCTGTTGGCAAAATCAGCCAGCGGCAATTGCACACCCAGCGTTTTATCAATGCCTGAAAAATAACGTTGCGCCAATTCACGACGACGAATAGTGAATTCATCGAGCCGTTTTAATTGTCCCAAGCCAATAGCGGCGGCAATGTCGGTCAGGTTGAATTTTCCGCCGAGCACATCCACATCCATGCTGCCATCCGCAAACCGCTGAACACCTTGCAGGCGAAAACGCTCGCATAGCGCAGGATCAATGTCAGCAGGCAGCACCAGCGCACCGCCTTCGCCAGTAGTGATATTTTTGTTGGCATGAAAACTGAAAGCGACAAAATCGCGCCCATCGCCAAACGAGGTACCGATTTTTTGACCATTCCATGTTGCGCCAAAAGATTGTGCGGCATCTTCGATGACACGCAGTTTATTTTTCTTGGCAATGGCATACAGTCGATCACGATCAACCGGCAGACCGGCGAGGTCAACCGGAATGATCGCCTTAGTCTGTGGCGTGATGCATGTGGCGAGCTGGTCAAGATCGATATTGCGCGTTGCAGGATCTACATCGACAAACACTGGGGTGGCGCCGACTTCGAGAATGACATTGGCCGTCGCAACCCATGTCAGGGGCGTAGTAATCACCTCATCAGCCACCGTCGCACCAGTGCCGACTTTTGCCAGACGCAGCGCGACTTCTAACGCCGCCGTGCCAGAGTTAAACACCCGCACAGTGCGGCCACCACAATAAGCTGACAAAGCCGCCTCCAGGGCCTGTACTTTGGGCCCGCTGGTAAGCCAGCCGGAGCGCAAAACATCCGCCACTTCGGCGATGGTTTCTTCATCTATCGCTGGGCGGGTAAAAGGCAGAAAGTCACTCATGAACGCATCACCAGAATTACACCGATTACAATAAAACCGATACCCACCAATTTTTGCATCGCCAGCGCCTCGCCAAACCATTGCCAAGCGACAAAAGCATTGATGACATAACCAATCGACAGCATCGGATAAGCAATGGAAACCGGCACACGTGAAAGCGCCATGATCCATACCACCAGGCTCACCACATAACAGGCCATGCCGCCCATGATGAAGGGCTGAAAGGCGAGCTTCATGCCAATGGGCAGAATGTTGCTGGCGTGAAATTCAAAATGGCCAACAGCGTTGGTGCCTGCCTTGAGCAAAAGCTGAGCCGCGGCGTTAAGCAACACACCGGTAAGAACAAGTGCAAAACTGATGGCGTTCATGGTTTCCTTACGATAACGCGGTGCAAGTCGCGCGCGACTTCAATCATCGGCAATCCCTGCGCATTGAGTTGCTCCCAAGTATCCGGCGGCATCAGCGCCCAGGCAGCGGGTGCCTGTCGCCAGGCTGCAACAAAGCCACCGATGTCTGGAATGAATTTTTGTGGCTCCTGGCGGATGCCAAACTCTAGCTCATCCTTGTAGTCGACCATAGTGGTCGTGCGTTGCAGATAGAACTGAAAACTCTGATCATAGGTATTCACGCTGTAGAAAGGAACATTCTGCGGCACCTGCGGGCGAATTCGCAGGGCAATATCATGTGCCGAATTGACCTCGCCAAACGCATCATGCCCAAGAATAATGGTTTGTCCACTGAAAAAGCTGGTTGTAGCCAGCGTCATGATCGCTACCAATGGCTGTCTCCGCGCAAGAAAAAATGCAACGATCCCTCCCAGCAAAAATAACGCGGCCGCCACATAAAGCCAAGGCTGGTAAAGACGGTAGATCGCTTCCAATTCCAACGTGGTGGCACGATGAATAACTAAAGGCACAAAAAACAGGCCCACCAGGCCAACACCTCCAGAAAATAGAGCGTCTCCGATGTGACGCTGCTTGATCGCCCCCCCTCTCAAGTGCAGAGCGACCAGTGCGGCCAGCGCAGGGAAAATGGGCAAGATGTAGGACGCCAGCTTAGAATCGGACACCGAAAAAAAGACAAACACCAGCACGGCCCATACCAGTAAAAAGCGCTGCGGCTGAAAGCGTTTATTGACATCCCTGGAAAATCCGGCTTTCAGGCCGGGTAACAAACTGCCCAGCCAAGGCAACATGCCGATCAGCAGTATCGGAATGAAATACCACATCGGCTCATAGCGGTGATGTACTTTGGTGAGAAATCGCTGCAAATGTTCATGCACAAAAAAGAACCATGCGAAACCGGGATTCACCAGCGATACGGCAATGAACCACGGTGCAGTAATCAACAACAAGATCACCAGGCCTCGCCAGGGGCGGATACGGGCAATAAAGCGCCAATCACGCTGCCACAAGGCGTAAATCACCACAGTCGCTGCTGGCAGAACGATACCTATTAGTCCTTTGGAAAGAGTCGCCAGCGCCAAAAGTGCCCAGGCACCGTCTTGCCAGCGCCGACTTTCTGTTGGTGTCGCCTCGTCGCGCTGCGCAAGACACAGCGCAAAAACCGCCGCAGCGAGAAAGGCGCTCACCCCCATATCCAGCGTATTGATATGGCCAATCAGGTTCCATAACAGACTGCTGGCAAGAACCGCACCGGCAATCCATCCTGTGACGGGATTAAATAATTTGGCTACTGCAAAAATCGTGAAGAAGATTCCCAGGAATCCGGTCAGTGCAGGCCACAGTCTCGCTGTCCAATGATGTTCGCCAAACAGCGTAAAAGCCGTCGCCGTAGCCCAGTACTGCAGGGGGGGTTTTTCAAAGTATTTAAGATCATTCAGTCGTGGCGTCAGCCAATCGCCGCTGGCGACCATTTCACGCGAAATCTCGGCATAGCGGCCTTCATCAGGGTCAATCAGGCGACGATACTCGATGCTGCCAAACCACAACACAGCGAAAATCAATCCCAGCATAAACCCGTAACGGCGGCGCAAAGGCTGAATCATGCAGCTTCCACAATGATGGCTGCAATCACTTCCCGACCTTCAGCGATCAAGATATTGTAGGTGCGGCAGGCAGAAAAACTGTCCATCACCTCAACGCCAATACGGCGT
>DATCQI010000189.1:0-3769 GCA_036569545.1 Rugosibacter sp.
CTGCTGCATATGCCAAACCACGTTGTACTGTGGCAGAACCATACTCGTTATCCAGTTCGGCCAGATAATCGGTGCTTTCCGAGAGTGTGCTTGACATAAAGTAAACATCTAAAAGGGGCTTGGAAGATACCACATAGAACCTCTTGCCGCCTCACCAGCACCGACTTTTCAATTGATGCTCAGCACATGTTTATTGTATTACCGGGCAAATATGCCGCCCGGCAAAGACAACAACAGCTATGGATGCATACGGGTTTTCCAAGGGAAACCCGTCCAATGGAGATGACAAGAACCGAAAAGCATGGCATTTTTTTGGCTTTTCCATGGTTCTTAATCTTGAACAAAGCCTACTATATGCAGTATTCGAATTACACCCTGACACAAGATACCGTACAACTGACTGTTTCATATAAAAATTAATTTATTGCTTTGCTGTTTAAAAAACCTGCGGTATGCTCTTCGAAACACAAAAAAATAAATTGAGTCGCTGATTTTTCTTTGCCCACTTTTTTACCCATTTTTTACCCCTTTTCAGCCTAGGCTACATCCTCATTTTCATCGGGAGACAACATGACAAACAACAAAACAGATCAACAATTCGCACCCGAATCCGCAGTGATTGAGCACACCGGACAAATGGGTCTCCCTTTGCCACAAGAAATATCCGGTGAAGTCCTGATCGAAAAATACGCCAAGGGCAATGAACGTACAGTGCATGATGTTCGCGCACGGGTTGCGCGCGCACTAGCTGGCGTCGAAACCGAAGACAAGCGCGCCCATTGGGAGGCACGCTTTCTCGAAGCCCAGGAAAACGGCTTTGTTCCGGCCGGGCGCATCAATTCGGCCGCCGGCACCGATCTTTGCGCCACGTTGATCAACTGCTTTGTGCAGCCGGTGGGTGATTCAATTTCTGAAACCGTCGATAGCCGTCCCGGCATCTACACCGCCCTTTTGCAAGCGGCTGAAACCATGCGGCGCGGAGGGGGCGTAGGTTACGACTTTTCATCCATTCGCCCGATAGGCGCACATGTTAAAGGCACGCAGTCGCGCGCATCCGGCCCTATTTCCTACATGCGGGTATTTGACCGTTCATGCGAAACAGTCGAATCTGCAGGCAGCCGGCGCGGTGCGCAAATGGGTGTGCTGCGCTGCGACCACCCGGATATCGAAGAATTCATCCACGCCAAGGATCATGGCGATCTGACCAATTTCAACATTTCCGTCGGCGTCACCGACGCGTTCATGCACGCGGTGGAAACCGATGGCGAGATTGAGCTGGCCCACCGTGCCACGCCCACTGTCGAGATCAAGGAAGCCGGCGCTTATCCGCGTGAAGACGGCCTATGGGTGTATCGCAAGGTGCGCGCACGCGACCTGTGGGATCAGATCATGCGTTCGACCTATGATCACGCCGAGCCGGGTATTTTGTTCCTTGACCGCATGAACAAAGACAACAATCTGTATTACTGCGAAACCATCGAAGCCACCAATCCTTGCGCCGAACAGCCTTTGCCACCTTATGGCTGCTGCTGCCTGGGTTCCATCAACCTCACCAACTTTGTGCATGACGCCTTCTCGGACAAAGCCCGTTTTGATTTTGAAGCCTTCGGCAAAGTGATTGACACTTCTGTGCGCATGCTTGACAACGTGCTCGAAGCCACGCATTGGCCTCTCCCCCAACAGCATCAGGAAGCTCAATCCAAGCGCCGCGTTGGCTTGGGCTACACCGGCCTGGGCGATGCCCTCATCATGCTGCGCCTGCGCTACGACACTCCCGCCGCACGGGACATGGGCGCGAAAATTTCGGAATACATGCGCGACCGCTCCTATCTCTATTCGGCCGAGCTCGCCAAAGAACGCGGTGCCTTCCCCCTGTTCAACACAGACCTCTATCTGGCTGGCGGCAACTTTGCCTCGCGCCTGCCGACTCATGTCAAAGAGCAGATCAGAAGACATGGCATGCGCAATTCGCACCTGCTCTCCATCGCGCCTACCGGAACAATCAGCCTGGCCTTTGCCGACAACGCCAGCAACGGCATCGAACCACCCTTCTCCTGGACTTACACGCGCAAAAAACGCATGGCGGATGGCACGCAAAAAGAGTATGCCGTTGAAGATTACGCCTGGCGCTTGTACAAGCATCAAGGGGGCGATGTGAGCAAACTGCCCGACTACTTTGTGACAGCGCTCGACATCTCGGCACAAGCGCACAAAGACATGGTGGCAGCTGTTGCGCCCTTTGTGGACACCTCAATTTCCAAAACCGTGAATGTGCCTGCCGACTACCCCTACGCCGAATTCGAAGACCTGTACATGAGCGCCTGGAAAGCCGGGCTCAAGGGTCTAGCCACGTATCGCCCCAACTCGATTCTAGGCAGCGTGCTCTCAGTTGATTCCACCGCTACCAGCAATGCACAAAAGCAGCCGCAGGATGTCACCATCGATTCGGCAAACCGCCGCCTGTCGATCGGTGCCCTGCCCGCACCTGTGCTGGCCTCGCTACGCTGGCCCAGCCGCCCGCGCATGAGCGATGGCAATACCGCCTGGACCTACATGATCGAAGCGCCGCAAGGCGAGTTCGCCCTTTTCGTCGGTCAGGTTGAAAATGACATGGGCCGTGCCATGCCTTTCGAAGTCTGGGTCAATGGTGCTGAACAACCACGCGGCATTGGTGCCGTGGCAAAAACCTTGTCCATGGACATGCGTGCCAACGACAAAGCCTGGTTGAAGCTCAAACTCGATGCGCTGGCCAAAACACAGGATGAAGAAGCTTTCGATCTGCCTTTTCCACCCAATGGCGAGAAAAAGCGCGTCCCTGGCGTGGTCTCGGCGCTAGCGCAAGTCGTGCGCTATCGTTGCGAAAAACTGGGTGCCCTGGAAGATGTAGCGGCAGAAAACAGCACAGGGAAAAGTGCCACACCGGTTATCGACTGCATGTTCAGCCGTGACGAACCGAAAACCGGTACCGATGGCACGCTCTCCTGGACTGTCGACATCAGCAACCCTGTTGCTGGCGAAGAGTTCGTATTGGGCCTGAAAGAAATCACGCTGCCCGATGGTGTCACGCGGCCCTATTCAGTCTGGCTCTCCGGCCACTATCCGCGCGCGCTGGATGGCTTGACCCGATTGCTCTCGCTCGACATGCGCGTGCTTGACCCGGCATGGATAGGCATGAAACTGCGCAAGCTGATGAACTACGCCGAACCCTTGGGCGATTTCATGGCGCGCGTGCCAGGCTCGAACAAGCAACAAAACTGGCCCTCAACCGTAGCCTATATCGCCCGATTAATCATGCATCGCTACGCCATGCTTGGCATACTGGATGAAAACGGCTATCCCACGCGCGCCATGGGCATTCTTGAAACCCCGGGTGCGGCGCCAGGAATCAGTGGCGGCATCAAAGTAATGCAAGGTTCTTTATGCAATGAATGCGGCAACATGACCGTGATCCGCAAAGACGGTTGCGACTTCTGTTCCGCCTGCGGCGCGGTGGGAACCTGTGGTTAGCAAAGTCGTTTGACATTGCGGAATAAAAAACCCCAGAGTGAATCGCTCTGGGGGTTTTTTACTTTATGACCAAGGGTTTTATTTTATAAGGTGTCTTACTTGCTTCCCAATCCGCTTCTCCATCCTTACTTCCCAATTCGTGTCGTAGGCATCACAAGCGCATCACCATCAATCACCACTTTGCCGCCGACAGTACATATCGTCGTCAACGAAACACGCCGCTTTTCTTGCATGAGTTCTCTGATGGTCACAATGGCATGGA
>DATCQI010000190.1:0-14902 GCA_036569545.1 Rugosibacter sp.
ATCGCCGCGCCAAACCAGTTGTTATGGCGAAAGGCTTTGAAGCATTGCATGCGATCATGGTGCCGAATCAGGAAAAAATGATAGACGGCAATCAGCGCTGCCACCACAAGGCCGAGCTGATACAGCACACCCAAACCCAGCGTCTTGCCCACCATGAACAAGATGAGCAGGCTCACGCCATAGCAAATCATCACGGCGGCGACATCAAAACGACCAAAGGTAATAGCCGCGGTCTTAATGCCAATTTTTAGATCGTCTTCCCGATCCACCAGGGCGTATTCGGTGTCATACGCCACGGCCCAGAAAATATTCGCCGCCAGCATCGCCCAGGCCAGCAGAGGCACTTCACCCAGTACGGCTGCAAAGGCCATGGGAATGCCAAAACCGAAAGCAATGCCTAAATAGGCCTGTGGAATAGCTAAAAAGCGCTTGGTAAATGGGTAGCTTGCGGCCAGAAAAACTGCCACGATAGCCAGTTGCCACACGTCTTGCCAGATCGGCAAAATCAACAATCCGGCGCACAGTGTGAGCACGCCGGCCAATGCCAAAGCCTCATGCGGAGCAACTCGGCCTGCGGCCAGCGGCCGATCTTTCGTGCGTGCCACATGCGGGTCAAAATCACGATCCGCCCAATCGTTGATCACGCAACCAGCCGAGCGCATCAAGAGCGTGCCCAGCGCAAAAATCCACACCAGCAACCAGGGGGGGTGCCCTTGCGTGGCAATCCATAATGCCCATAGCGTGGGCCACAGCAATAGCAAAGTACCGATGGGTTTGTCCAGCCGCATCAGCTTTTCATACACATCGAGGCGATCTTTAATGCTTGCAATATTCATGTGCTGATTTTAGCCAGCAAAGACAGCGTTAAACGGGATGCCGCGCGTAGTGATACCCCTATGCAGGGAAAACTCCTGTCGATAAATAACGATCACCCCGATCGCAAATAATGCTGACGATCACCGCATTTTCAACGCTGGCTGCAATGCGTAGTGCCACATGCACGCCGCCGCCGGAAGACATGCCCGCGAAAATGCCTTCTTCACACGCCAGGCGCCGCGTCATGTGTTCGGCTTCTGCCTGGCTCACATTTTCAACTTGATCGACACGCTGCGCATCAAAAATTTTAGGCAGGTAAGCCTCCGGCCATTTGCGGATACCGGGAATTTGTGACCCGTCTTCAGGCTGGCAGCCGATAATGCGAATTGCCGGGTTTTGCGCTTTCAAAAACCGTGAGCAGCCCATGATGGTGCCGGTGGTGCCCATGCTGGAGACAAAATGCGTAACCCGCCCTTCGGTATCGCGCCAGATTTCAGGGCCGGTGCCTTCAAAGTGCGCTTGCGGGTTATCGGCATTGGCGAATTGATCAAGCACACGGCCGCGCCCTGCGCGCACCATTTCTTCTGCCAAATCCCGTGCGGATTCTATGCCGCCCGCTTTGGGCGTCAGAATCAATTCAGCACCAAAGGCCTTCATGGTTTGACGCCGCTCAATGCTTTGATTCTCGGGCATGATAAGCACCATGCGATAGCCGCGCATGGCAGCGGCCATGGCCAGGGCAATGCCAGTATTGCCTGAAGTGGCTTCAATCAGCGTGTCGCCGGGTTTGATTTCGCCCCGCGCTTCGGCGTGCAGAATCATGGAGAGCGCAGGCCGGTCTTTCACTGATCCGGCCGGATTATTACCTTCTAATTTAACCAGAATCACATTGTTGCGCTGAGCATTTTCCGCTCCAGGCAAGCGCTTTAACTGAACCAGCGGCGTGTTGCCAACAAAATCTTCCAGCGTTTTCCAGGTCATGAGTATGCTTTCAGGCCGTTCATTGGCTCAAGCAGCGAATGTAGTCGGTCACGCCTTCGGTTACCGAAGAAAATTCATTCTTGTACCCTGCACGGCGTAGCTGACTGAGATCCGCCTCGGTAAAACTTTGGTATTTACCTTTGAGTGCCTCAGGAAAGGCAACATAGTCAATGGCCCCTTGCGCAACCAGTTCAGCCAGTGGCAAAGCGGGCAATCCATCCAGGCTGCGGCAGGCATTCACTGTCGCTACCGCGAGCTCATTGAAGCTTTGCGCACGCCCGGTGCCCAGATTGTAAATGCCGGAAACGCGGCTTTCAAGAAACGCCATATTGACATTGACGACATCGGCCACATACACAAAATCACGTTTCTGCTCGCCATTGGCATAGCCATCAAAACCTTCAAAAAGTTTGACTTTGCCTTGGCTGCGATATTGATTGAAGTGATGAAAAGCCACCGAGGCCATGCGTCCTTTATGCTGTTCGCGCGGGCCATACACATTGAAATAGCGAAAGCCGGTAATTTGCGCGTCGGTGCTGCCCGTATGCGACCTTAGCCGGCGGCGCACGATTTGATCGAACAGAAATTTCGAATATCCATAAACATTCAGTGGCGCTTCAAACTCACGTTGCTCACGAAAAACATTACCACCGCCATAGACAGAAGCGGAAGATGCATAGAGAAACGGCACTTCCTGCTCCTGGCAGTGATTCAGCAAAGACAACGAATAGCGATAATTGTTGTCCATCATGTAGCGGCCATCAGTTTCCATCGTGTCCGAGCAAGCACCTTGATGCAAAACCGCTTCAAGATGCCCATCGAAATGACCATGAGTGATCATGTCGATAAACTCTTGTTGATCAAGATAATCGGCAATGTCGCAATCGGCGAGATTGCTGAATTTATCTGCCTGGGCAAGATTATCGACGGCAATAATCTCGGTGATGCCACGTTCATTGAGCGCTTTGACAAGATTAGATCCGATAAACCCGCATGCGCCAGTAACGATGTAATACATAAGCAACCTCTATGGTTTGGTTAGCGTGTTACTTCTAAAGCAAAGCGCTTTGTTTCAATTCATCCAGTGAACACGTTGCCGTGCCCAATTTACCAACCACCACGCCCGCAGCGCGATTAGCCAGAAACAGCGCCCGATCAAGCGGCAAGCCACTGCCCAGCATCACGGCCAGCGTAGCAATTACGGTATCACCTGCACCGCTGACATCATAAACTTCACGCGCCACAGCCGCTTCGTTGCGCACGCCATCTGCTGAAAACAAGGTCATGCCCTCTTCGCTGCGCGTGACCAGCAAGGCGGTTAGATCAAGCGATTCACGCAACTGCTGCGCCTTGGTGACAAGCTCGGCTTCATTTTGCCATTGCCCGGTAACTTCACGCAGCTCTGCACGATTCGGCGTGAGCAGAGTGGCGCCGGCATAGCGCGCATAGTCGTCGCCTTTGGGGTCTACCAGCACCGGTTTTCCCGCATCTTTTGCGCGCTGAATCATTTCGGTGATGTGAGTCAAGCCGCCTTTACCGTAGTCAGACAAAATCACTACATCGCAATCCGCAAGCCGTATGCAGAAATCAGCCAGCTTGGTGCGCAGCACTTCATGATCTGGCGTGTTTTCAAAATCAATCCGCAAGAGTTGTTGTTGCCGCCCGATCACGCGCAGTTTGACGGTGGTATTCAGTCCAGCATCTTCATGCAAACTGGATTCGATGTTCGCCTCAGACATCAATCGCGCCAGTGTTTTCCCTGCCTCATCGGCACCTACGACAGAGAGCAAAGAAACCTTGGCGCCGAGCGCGGCGCAATTCCTCGCCACATTAGCCGCACCGCCCGGGCGCTCTTCGATTTTTTCAATTTTCACGACCGGCACAGGGGCTTCAGGTGAAATGCGCGAGACCTCGCCAAACCAGTAACGGTCGAGCATGACATCTCCCACAATAAGCACGCGTGCAGCAGTCGTATCAGGCAATGGATTATTCATAAGCATCCCGTTCTAGAGGGATAAACATTTGCAAATGGTTGTGGGTTTTCATGCGATTTTTATGCGTTAGATCGTGATATCGAATTCTTCTGTGCGCTTGGGTGGATAAGTTTCCCACCCGCCACACCCTGGGCAGCGCCAATAAAACTGGCGCGCTTTAAAACCGCAGGCATCGCAACGATAACGCGCAACTCGCCGTGTGTGGTTGTGAATCAAGTGCTTGACCAGCTCAAGATCAGGGCGGCGGGCTTCGGGCGAAACCAGCACCTGCGCTTCAAGGAATTTTTCCAGCCCAAGCAAGGTGGGATTGCGGCGCAACTCATCGCGCGCCAGCTGGTAAGCCGCTTCGATATGACCTTCTTCAATTTCAACGCGCAAGACAACTTCAAGTAAATCAAGCGAGGGATGACGCTCTTGCCAGGCTCGCAGCAACTCAACGCTCTCGGCCTTGCGTCCCAGCTGGGTATATACCGCCATCAGGCGGTCAGCCGCTAGCCCGACGTATATCGGATTATATTGTTCAATACGCTTCCAGTAATCAATCGCCGATTCACCAGCGCCGACTTTTGCTTCGCAATCGCCCAACAACAAAAGTGCACGCACACATTTTCGGTTACGCGCCAGCGCAGTCTGCAACAGATTCCGCGCTTCATCCACCTGCCCGCTCAGCAAGGCATTGGCGGCCATTTCACAGTGAAATTCTGCAACAGCTTTTTGCCACAGATGATCTGCATGGTTAGGCAAGGCTTCAGCGATTTCAATGGCTTTCTTCCACTCCTTTTCTTGCTGATAAATTTCCAGCAAATTTTTAAGGGCGTCTTCGTCACGCTCTGTACCGCGCAATTTGAGAAAAATTTCTTCGGCACGATCCAGCAAACCCGCTTTGAGATAGTCCTGCCCCAGTTCAGATAGCGCATGCAATCGCTGCGCCGGATCCAGAGCATCCCTCTCAATCAGATGTTGATGCATGCGAATGGCGCGATCCGTCTCGCCGCGACGGCGGAACAAGCTGCCTAACGTAAAGTGCAGTTCAATCGTTTCCGGATCAACCCGTGCCGCCTCGATAAAGGCTTCAATCGCTTGATCGGGCTGTTCGTTGAGAAGAAAATTCAGCCCTTTGAAGTAAGAGTGCGGCAAAGCCCGCGACTCATTAACCAGCTGCTTGATATCAATACGCGCAGCAATCCAGCCGAGCACAAAAAATCCGGGTATTGCAAGTAGCCACCAAAGCTCTATTTCCATTGTGTTATTTAGCGCTTAAGCGCTTTGAGCATTCACGAGTTTTTAACCTTGCGGCGGCGCGAAAAGCTGATCGCCGCCGTTAATCCGACTGCGACACCTAGTGTAAAAACAACCAGAATGACGAGTGAAACAGGCGCTGTCCATTCCTGACCAAAAAAGAACCGCAGCAGCATCGTGCCACTATTTTTGATCGCCAAACCCAGCAAAGCAAAAAAAAGGAGTGCGCGAATCACCCACAGAAGGAATCGAAATAAAGTCGGCATCATAATCAGTCAGGCAATAGGTAAGCAGCAGAATGAAAAAAGCGGCACCTAGTAACAGATGCCGCTTTTATACAACGTCACTGTGACATTCACGACTTTGCTAGCCCAAGATCAACCCGCTCCCGCAACTCTTTACCGGCTTTGAAGTGGGGTACGTACTTTTCAGGCACATCAACCTTCTCACCCGTTTTAGGATTACGACCAATCCGTGGTGGACGATAGTTCAATGAAAAACTACCAAACCCGCGGACTTCGATGCGATCCCCGCTCACTAAAGCAGCAGAGAGCGCATCGAGCAGAACCTTGACTGCAAAGTCAGCGTCTTTTGCGCCCAATTGCGGAAAACGCTCTGCCAACCGGTTGATAAGTTCCGATTTAGTCATGATGGCTTCGGGTTATTGCTGCTTGAGCTTGGCTTTAAGCAAAGCACCCAAGCTCGTCGTACCAGCATTGCCTGCACTCTCTGAGGCCAGCTTCTGAATGGCATTTGACTGCTCAGCCTGATCCTTGGCCTTGATGGATAGATTGATAGAACGTGTTTTACGATCCACGTTGATAATCATTGCTTCTACCGCATCGCCTACTTTCAGGTGCTGAGTCAGATCCTCAATGCGATCCCGCGAAAATTCAGATACTCGCAGATAGCCTTCGACATCATCGCCCAAATCAATCACCGCACCGCGTGCATCAACACTCTTCACCGGGCCGGTCACCATGCTGCTCTTGTCGTGAGTCGCCACAAAGCTGGTGAATGGATCACCATCGAGCTGTTTAACGCCCAGAGAAATGCGCTCTTTTTCGACATCAATCGCCAGCACCAAGGCTTCGAGCTCATCACCCTTCTTGAAGTTTTGCTTGGCTTCTTCACCAGGCGTCGACCAGGACAAATCGGAGAGATGGATCAAGCCATCAATCCCGCCAGGCAGGCCGATAAACACGCCAAAATCAGTGATCGATTTGATCAGTCCTTTGACTTTATCGCCCTTCTTGTGATTCATCTCGAAGTCTTCCCACGGGTTGGGGATGCACTGCTTCATGCCTAACGAGATACGGCGGCGCTCTTCATCAATTTCAAGAATCATGACTTCAACTTCATCGCCCAATTGAACAACCTTGGTCGGATGAATGTTCTTGTTGGTCCAGTCCATTTCTGAAACGTGCACCAAGCCCTCGATGCCCTGCTCGATTTCAACAAACGCACCGTAATCCGTCAGATTGGTCACATTACCAAACAGACGTGTCGTCGCCGGGTAACGACGGGCAATTCCCACCCAGGGATCTTCACCCAGCTGCTTCATGCCCAGGCTCACCCGATTTTTCTCTTGGTCAAACTTAAGGACTTTGGCGGTGACTTCATCACCGACATTGATGACTTCACTGGGGTGACGCACGCGACGCCAAGCCAGATCGGTAATGTGCAGCAGGCCATCAATCCCGCCAAGGTCAACAAACGCACCGTAATCCGTGATGTTCTTGACGATGCCCTTGATAATCGTGCCCTCTTTAAGCACTTCCAGCAGTTGCTGACGATCTTCGCCCATGGTGGCTTCCATCACCGCACGGCGGGAAACCACGACGTTGTTGCGTTTGCGATCGAGCTTGATTACTTTAAATTCGAATTCCTTGCCTTCAAAAGGCGTGGTGTCTTTAACGGGACGGGTATCTACCAGCGAACCCGGCAAAAAGGCACGAATGCCATTCACCATAACTGTGAGACCACCCTTGACTTTACCGCTAACGAAGCCCTTAACCAGCGTACCGTCGATCATCGCTTTGTCGAGATCATTCCAGGCAGAAATTCGCTTGGCTTTTTCGCGCGATAAACGTGTGGCGCCGTAACCATCTTCAAGCATTTCGATGGCCACTTGAACGAAATCACCCGGAGCGACTTCAAGCTCGCCACGCTCGTTGTGAAACTCTTCAATAGCAATCGAGCTTTCCGACTTGAGGCCGGCATTAACGATGACAAAATTTTGATCTATACGAATCACTTCGGCCGTAATTACTTCACCAGCACGCATTTCCTGGCGCTGGAGGCTTTCCTCAAATAAAGCGGCAAAGCTTTCCATGGATGAATTTTCGGCAATAGCAGTAGTTGACATTAGGTTTGGTACCTTACAGGTTTTTGTCACTCACGTGACAGGTTGGTTTCTCTTCACTGACTCAACGATTAGTCTTGCCAGCACGCTGGGATATAACTCGAACACTCTATAAAACTAAAACAAGGCCTGTACAGCAAGCTGGCAACTTAATTGAATTAGCTACAAATTTTCACAAGCTTTCTGTAACTACCGCCATCACTGCATCGACCGCTTCTGCAATCCCCATCTGGGTGGTATCAACCAGATGGGCATCTTCACATTGACGAAGAGGCGCTTCGCTCCGTTGAGCGTCGCGTTCATCCCGCGTTTGCAAATCCTGCAAAAGGTCTGACATATTAGCAGCTAAGCCCTTTGTGATCAACTGTTTATAGCGTCGTTCCGCCCGCGCCTCGGCTGAGGCTGTCAGGAACACCTTGACAGGGGCTGACGGAAAAACCACCGAGCCCATATCGCGCCCATCCGCCACCAGTCCCGGGAAACGCCGCCATGCTCGCTGGCGCGCCAATAAAGCCGTGCGCACTTCGGCAATAAGTGCCACGCGCGAGGCTCCGGCCGAGGCTTCTTCAGTGCGAATCGCATCGGTGACATCGTCTTCATTCAAGAAAACGCATCCGTTTTCAAACCGTGCAGGCAATGTTGCCGCCAGTGTCGCCACCCCGGGTGCATCATCCAGCGCAATACCTGCACGAACCGCCGCTAATGCGGTCAGCCGATACAGTGCACCGCTATCCAGATAGTGATAGCCCAGCTGTGCCGCAACTAATGACGCAACGGTCCCTTTGCCAGAAGCCGAGGGGCCATCAATGGCGATGACAGGTGCCGAAATTTCGGCCAGCGCAGCAAAGTAATCGGGAAATGTTTTGCGCACACAATCCGGATCGTTAATCACCACAGGCACACCCGCAAACGCCACCAGCGAAAAACACATCGCCATGCGATGGTCATCATAGGTATCCACGACCACATCACGATGAAAACTCGGTGCTGGCGAGACGGCGAGCCAGTCGCTCCCCTCCTCGATGACGGCACCAAATTTGCGCAATTCAATCGCCATGGCGGCGATGCGATCCGTTTCTTTCACGCGCCAAGAGCCAATATTGCGCAGCATGCAACGACCATCGGCAAATAATGCACACACAGCCAGTGTCATAGCGGCATCGGGAATGTGATTCAGATCAAGATCGAACGCCTTGATTTTTTCTCCCGTATTTGATTCTGCCCTGGCCTCAATAAAATTATCCCCCCACACGATATGGGCACCGAGGGATTCCAATGCATAGGCAAATTGCACATCGCCCTGAATGCTATTTTTGCCAACACCTTCCACTCGCACCGGTCCACTCCCAAGTAAACCCGCCGCAAGAAAATAGGATGCGGAAGAGGCATCGCCCTCAACATGCAGCACACCGGGGCTGCGATAGCGCTGCGCCGCCGGAATGATGAAGCGCTGCCAACCTTCGCGCTGCACCTTCACGCCAAAGCGCGCCATCAGGTTCAGCGTAATCTCGACATAGGGCTGGGAAATCAGCTCGGTGGTGATTTCAATGACCGCTTCTTCGCCGGTCAACGGCAAAGCCATCAACAAGGCACTGAGAAATTGCGAGGACACATCGCCACGCAGGCGAATCGGGCCATCCAGATGAGTCGTCGCAGGCAAAATTTCCAGCGGCGGGAAACCGTCCTGTCCGGCATAACGCACATCGGCGCCAATCTGGTGCAAGCCATCCACCAGATCGCCGATCGGTCGTTCATGCATGCGTGACACGCCGCTCAAATAATAGTGCCCGCCGGACAAAGCCAAGACTGCGGTCAGCGGACGAATCGCTGTACCCGCATTGCCCATGAAAAGATCTGCCGCTTTTATCGGAAATCCGCCGCCACAGCCTTTGATTCGCCATGTACGCTCATCAATCGCCGCCATGCCAACGCCGAGTTTTTGCAGCGCGGCCAGCATCACCTGCGTGTCATCGGCTAGCAGCACATCACGAATCTCTGTCGTACCTTCAGCTAATGCAGCCAACAACAACATGCGGTTGGAAATGCTCTTTGAGCCGGGCAGATGGACACAGCCAGACGCTGTGCGCAATGGCGGCAAAACAAGCGTATCCATTATTCTCCTGGGGGCATGAGGCTATCAAGCCACGCATCTCGTCGCGTGCGGGCAGTGTCGAACATGGCCTGCAAACCTTGCGCATCCGCTCCGGCTAACAAGACGCGAGCGTGCATTAATTCCACCATGTAAGCATCAAGCTCAATGAGAAGGGCTGATCGGTTGGCCAAACAGATATCGCGCCACATTTCAGGATGGCTGCTGGCAATGCGCGTGAAATCACGAAAGCCGCCGGCTGCAAAACCAAACAACTGATCAGAGTCAGCACGCTGGGCAAATTCATGCACCAAGGCAAACGCAAGAAAATGCGGCAAATGACTCACGGCGGCGAACACTCGATCATGCTCTTCCGCATCCAAACGGGAAACCTCTGCGCCACAGGCTTTCCATAGTTGCTCGACCAAGTCGATATGTGCTGCGGAGTTTTCGGCCAGAGGCGTTAACACAACGCGTTTTTGATAAAAAAGATCCGCTCTGGCCGCTGCCACACCGCTTTTTTCCGCACCGGCAATCGGGTGGCCCGGCACAAACTGCGCACACCGCACACCAAGCGCTTGACGCGCGGCTGTCACTACATCCGCCTTGGTACTGCCGCCATCGGTGATGATGGTTGTTGATGACAAATAAGGCGCCATCGAGGACAAAACGGAGGCAACTTGCCCAACCGGCATCGCCAGAAAAACCAGATCGGCTCCGGCTAACGCATCTGCCCAGTCAGGGGCCATGCTATCAATGACACCACGCTCAAGTGCTTCTGCCAGGGCTGCTTGCGTACGACCCATGCCGACGACTTCAGTCACTGCACCGGCAGCTTTAAGCGCCAGCGCAAATGAACCGCCGATGAGGCCCACGCCGCAGACAACCACCTTGCCCAGCTTCATGCGCGTAACGCTTTTTCAAGCGCTAAAAGAAAGCGCTGATTTTCGTCTTCACGCCCTATGGTGACCCGCAAGTGGTGAGGCATGTCGTAGCCCCCCAAAGGCCGCACGATCACCCCTTGCTCGAGCAGATGCGCATTGATTGCTTTGGTATTCGCTACAGCAAAGGTAACAAAATTTCCATGTGAAGGAATATGCTCCAAACCAAGCCGTTTCAACCCCGCAACCATCTGCTGCATGCCCTGGCGATTCATCTCGTAACTCGCTGCGATGAAAACATGATCGGCCAGCGCAGCCTTTGCGCCTGCCAGCCCCAAGTTGCTGACATTGAAAGGCTGCCGGGCACGGTTCATCAAGTCCGCTACAGCGGCTTGGGCAACGGCATATCCCACGCGCAGGCCCGCCAGCCCATAGATTTTTGAAAAGGTGCGCGTGATCACGAGATTGGGAAACTCGCTGATCCAGCGCACGCTATCGACCCGCTCGGATGGCAAGAGATACTCGGTGTAAGCCTCGTCCAGCACGACGACAACCTCTGCTGGCACGCTCGATAAAAAGGCATGCAAATCCGCATATGGCAGAAAAGTGCCTGTCGGATTATTCGGATTCGCAATCCAGAGGACACGCGTATCCGGTCGAATAGCCGCTCGCATCGCATCTAAGTCATGCCCGTAATGCTTCGCCGGCACAGTGATAGGCGTAGCACCCGTAGCGATAGTCGCCAGTGGGTACACCGTAAAGGCATATTGCGAAACAATGGCGGAGCGGCCGACTGACAAAAACACCCGCGCCACCAAATCCAGCACATCATTGGAACCATTGCCCAAAATAATCTGCTCTGGTGATACGGCATGATGCTCGGCCAATGCAGCGATCAGATCAAATTGATCGGGATAACGCTCGACACCCGCTAACGCGGCCTCTACCGCCTGCCTGGCCAGCGGACTCATACCCAGCGGATTTTCATTCGAGGCTAATTTGACAATCGTCTCAGGTGCCAAACCCATCTCGCGCGCCAGCTCGGTGATCGGCTTGCCGGGAACATAGGGCGAAATACTGCGGATATAGGACAGTGCCTGCGCGACGATACTCATGATCTCAATCTCAATAAACAGCTAATAGACAGCTTTAGGGTAGGAGCCTAGACGTTTGACAAAATCAGCGCGCTGCTCAAGCGCTGCAAGGGCTGCGGCCACTGCAGCATCTTGCTGATGACCCTCGATGTCAAGATAAAAAACATATTCCCAGCGCTTGCCGCCCCAGCTGCGCGCCGGACGCGACTCAAAGCGCGACATTGACACCTCTTGCTCTGCTAAGGGTGCCAACAGGTGATACACCGCCCCTGGTTGATTTTTTGCCGAACAGATGAGCGAAGTTCGATCATTGCCGGATGGCCCGGCATCATGTTCTGCAATAACAACAAAGCGCGTTGTATTGCTGGGGTCATCCTCAATATTGGCCGCAAGAACAGGCAGCGCGTACAGTTCGGCAGCTTTCTCCCCCGCGATAGCCAACGCATTTTTTTCTTGTCCGGCAAGCCGTGCGGCCTCGGCATTGCTGGCCACAGCAACGCGGCTGACCGCAGGCAGATGATGATTCAACCATTCGTGGCATTGAGCCAATGACTGAGCGTGAGAAAAAACCTGCGTTGCCGACTGCAAATCAGCATGGCCCATTAATTGATGATGAATCGGCAAGTTAATTTCACCGCAAATCATTAACGGGGAAGCAAGCAACAAATCCAGCGTGCGCGCAACCGCCCCTTCCGTTGAGTTTTCCACGGGCACAACGCCATAGTGCGCAGTACCGGCTTGCACCGCACGAAAAATTTTGTCAATCGAGGGGCAAGGTAAAAACGTCGGCGCAGCGCCAAAATGCTTGGTCGCGGCAGCTTCTGAATAGGTACCTGCCGGGCCAAGATAGGCAATAGTCAGTGGTTGTTCCAGCGCCAGGCACGCAGACATCACTTCACGCACAATATGCTGAGCTGCAGAGGCCGCAAGCGGGCCGGGATTGGCTTCAGCCACACGACGCAAAACTTGCGCTTCACGTTCCGGCCGATAAATCGCCCCCTGTTTGAGTTTGCCTATGCGTTGGGCAATTTTGGCGCGCTCGTTAATAAGGCGCAACAAATCAGCATCCAGCGCATCAATTCCTTCGCGCAGCTTCTTTAACTCCTGTTCTGCATCAGTCATGCATGCCCTCCCAATGGCAAATACCGTACATCAAGCACGCCTTCAATTTTGCAGATGGACTCAATCACGCTGGGCTTGACTGTGCTATCCACATCCACCAGGGTGTAGGCCATTTCACCGCGCGATTTATTCACCATGTTATGAATATTCAGTTTGGCCTCTGCCAAAGCCGTTGATATCTGCCCCACCATATTGGGTACGTTGGCATTGGCAATCGCAATCCGGTCGCTTGATTCCCGCGGCATGATGACGTTGGGAAAGTTCACCGCATTGATCACATTGCCATGCTCGAGAAAGTCAGCTAGTTGATTAATCACCATCACGGCGCAATTTTCTTCCGCCTCGCGCGTTGAGGCGCCAAGATGCGGCAAGGCAATGACGCGCGGACTTTGATTGACAGCAGCTGATGGGAAATCACACACGTAATGCCCCAGTTTTCTTTCTTTCAAGGCAGCAACGACAGCAGCTTCATCAACAATGCCCGCGCGCGAAAAATTAAGCAGCACGGCACCCTGCTTCATGCTGCTGACATTACCTGAATTGATCAGATGTTTCGTTGTTTCGACCAAGGGAACATGCAGAGTGACGAAATTTGACTGCCGCAACACTTCAGCAACACTGTTCGCTTTTTTTACTTGAGCAGGCAGGCTCCATGCAGCATCCACAGTAATTTCTGGGTCAAACCCCAGCACGTGCATACCCAGCTTGATTGCGGCATCAGCGACCAGACAGCCTATTTTTCCCAAGCCAACAACACCCAATGTTTTTCCAGCCAACTCAAAACCTGAGTACAGCTTCTTGCCATCCTCCACCTTGCTCTCCATGTCAGGATCCGCCTGATCAAGCAGGGCAACAAACTGGATGGCTTCAGCCAGATTTCTTGCCGCAAGAAGCATCCCTGCGATAACCAGTTCTTTTACCGCATTGGCATTGGCGCCCGGCGCGTTAAACACCGGCACGCCACGCGAACTTAACAGCTTGATCGGGATGTTATTGGTGCCTGCACCCGCACGAGCAACTGCCCTTACGCTGGCAGGAATCGTCATGGCATGCATATCCGCAGAGCGCACGAGGATCGCATCCGGCGCATTGATCTCTTTACCCGCAAGATAGCGGGCTTCCGGCAGGCACTTAAGGCCTGAGGCAGAAATCTGGTTCAACAACAGAATTCTGTAGGGATTAGCCATTACATCACCCGTGAGCGATTGCAAATTCTTCTATGTAAGCGACCAGTTTTTTAACGCCCTCGAGCGGCATGGCGTTGTAAATGGAAGCACGCATTCCACCGACCGAACGGTGTCCCTTTAATTGAATCATGCCCTGAGCTTGTGCACCTTTGATAAAAGCATCGTCTAACGCAGCATCTTTCAATGTGAAGGGAACGTTCATCAATGATCGGTCTTCGATGCGCACCGGATTGCTGTAAAACGAACTGCGATCAAGATAATCATAAAGAATGCCGGCTTTCTCGATATTGACTTTCTGCATCGCCAGCAAACCACCCTGTCGCTTGAGCCATTGGAACACCAAGCCGGCAATGTAAATACCATAAGTAGGCGGTGTGTTGTACATGGAATCGTTGTCCGCATGCGTTTTATAGTCGAGCATGGTTTGTGGCTGCGGCACGCCTTGACCAATCAGATCATCACGCACAATCACCAGCGTGAGCCCGGCGGGGCCAATATTCTTTTGTGCGCCCGCGTAGATAAGGCCATATTGACTGATATCGACTGGCCGCGACAAAATATTGGAAGACATATCGCAAACCAGCGGCACATTGCCAGGCAAACCCGATAAATCCGGCACCCAGTGAAATTCAACGCCGCCAATGGTTTCATTCGCCGTGTAATGCACATAAGCGGCATTCGGGTCGAGCTTCCAATTGGCTAAAGCAGGCGCGTAGGAAAAATTGCCCTCTTCGCTGGAAGCTGCCACATTGACCTGGCCAAAGCGCTTGGCCTCCTTGATGGCTTTTTTGGCCCACTCCCCGGTGTTCACATAATCCGCACTGGCCTTGCCGCGCAACAGATTCATCGGAATCATCTCGAACTGCAGCGTAGCGCCCCCCTGCAAGAACAGCACCTTGTAGTTGGCCGGTATGGCTAACAGCTCACGCAAATCAGCCTCCGCCTGCGCATGAATGCTCATGTACTCTTTGCCACGGTGGCTCATTTCCATGACCGATTGGCCGCTACCATGCCAATCCAGCATTTCTTCTGCTGCCTGTTTGAGAACTGCCTCCGGCAAAGCCGCCGGGCCAGCGCTGAAGTTAAATAGTCGTGCCATGCGAGTTCTTATGCCTCCGCCTCAGGTTGATCGGG
>DATCQI010000191.1:0-25630 GCA_036569545.1 Rugosibacter sp.
GCTTCGCGGCGTATCACCAGCGCCGACTTTTACCCCATCCAACTGAACAATCGGCAGTACTTCACGCGTTGATGAAGCCAGCCATAACTCATCCGCCCTGCGCGTCTCGGCTTCAGTAATATCCCGCACTTCAACCGGCAAACCGTTTTCTGCGGCAAGCTCCAGCACTACATCATAGGTAATGCCAGGCAGCATGAGATGGTTTTTGATCGGCGCCAGCAACACGCCGTTGCACACCACAAAAATCGATGAAGTGGCACCTTCGGTTAAAAACCCATCGCGAAACAATACAGTCTCAGCACAGCCCGCTGCCACCGCCTGCTGGCGCAATAGGCAATTCGCCAACAATGAGGTGGACTTGATATCGCAACGCAACCAGCGAATATCTGCCGCAGAAATTGCTGTCACCCCTGCGCTGACTTGCGCTGCGCTGGGCATATTCATGGGTTCTGGCAACAGTAACACCGTCGGTACAGGCGCTTGGGGGAAGGCGTGACTACGCACCGCCATCGGTCCGCGGGTCACCTGAATATAAACTGACTGATCATCCCATTCAGCAGTAGCAACAAGATGATCCACCAACGCTGTCCACTCAGCCTGGGTGTGCGGATTGCCTATCTGTATTGCAGCGAGACTACGGTCAAGACGAGATAAATGCTCGCCAAGACGGAATGGGTGGCGCGAATAAACGGGAATGACTTCATACACGCCATCGCCAAACAGAAAGCCACGATCCATTACTGAAATCCTAGCATCTTCCGGGACCAGCCACTGGCCGTTCAGATACAGCAGTGTGCTCACTTGAACCAGAGTATCACGGTATCCCACAAACGACCAAAGAAGCCTGCCAGTGGCACTTCTTCTAACGCGACTACAGGATACTCACCCCAGGCTTGCCCACCCAGCATGAGTTTCAGCGTACCCACCCGGGCGCCGGAGTGGACTGGGCTAAGCAAAGGCTGCCGACTGTCCAGCCGCACAGTAAGTTTTCCCGCCATCCCGCGCGGCACAGAAACAATCAGGTCTTCAGTGAAACCTACTTTGACCGTATTTTCAGCCCCCTTGAATACTTTGAACCGCGAGACCGTTTGGCCTTTGCTATACACTTTGATTGCCTCAAAAGCCATGTAACCCCAGTTCAGCAAATTGAGCGAATCGCGCGCACGGGCTGCGTCCGAAGGCGCACCCAACACGACAGATATCAATCGACGCGGTGGTCGCAGCGAAGTGGCAACCAGACAATAACCCGCCGCATTCGAATGACCTGTTTTCAAACCATCAACCGAGGGATCGGCCCATAACAGGCGATTCCGGTTGTATTGACGGATACCCGCATAGGTATATTCTTTCATCGCATGCAAACGATGCACTTCGGGGTGATCTCGCATTAGCGCTGCGGCTAATCGCGCCATATCGTGAGCGGTGGAGTAATGCGTAGGCTGGGCGCCGTCAAAAAAACCGCTGGCATTTAAAAAATTCGTGTCTTTCAAGCCCAACCGCTGCGCTGTCTGATTCATCATGATGGCGAACGCCGGCTCACTGCCGCCAACGGCTTCCGCCAAGGCAACCGCAGCATCATTGCCTGACTGAATCACCATGCCTTTGAGCAGATCGTCCACTAGCACCTGTCCATTGACGGGCACAAAGCTGCGCGAACCTTGCGTGCGCCAGGCCCTCTCAGAAACGACCACAGCTTGCTGCAGCGACAGTCGCTTGTCCGCCAACGCTTCAGCGACCAAATACGTGGTCATCATCTTGGTCAACGAGGCAGGCTCAAGCCGTTGTTCCGCATTATGTTCAGCCAACACCTGCCCGGTAGCATAGTCAACCAGTATCCATGCACGTGCGCTCAAGGTAGGTACGGGAATGGTGACCGGAGCGGCTGGCACAGCGGGCGTTTGTGCCAGGCTGGCAACCCACGGCAGGCAGGCAAGCAGAAGTGTAAAGTAGCGCATAGCAGAATCACCGGTTTAAAGACAAAATCAGATTATAGTTGTCTGCCGAGGTGTATAGGCTGACTGGATTGCACGATACGGGCTACAAACCGGAGCAAATCCAGTACTGCCCCGTGCCGAGATCAACCGAGTGGGTGACCGCTCAATCCATATTGCGTACGGCCGTAGAACATCATGTGATCTTCATAGGCTTGGCCCACTTGCAGTGACACCATGACCAAATCACGTGAAAACACCTCAACAATATCGCCTTTATACGTTGCGGCACCTCCGAGTAATTCCAACGTGCGAAAGCCGATTTGCATTCCTGTTCTGGCAATCGTCGATCGCCACGCACCTAGACGATTTTCTTCCAGCGGGGTGCAAGCAGTTTTACCTTCGGCACACCAGTCTTCCAGCTGCTTTATATACCGTTCGTGCAACGCTTCTGCCTGCTCGATTTGTGTTACCACTTCACCCAAATTACGCTGTGCTACGGGCGACTCCCATTCTTGTCCTCCAAGCAGGACACGCTGACGCGCCCGAATGCGTGTGTGCAACTCTTTTTGCAAACGCTGCATGCCACCCAGACTGATGGCACCAAAACCCAGCGTGAACGCCGGCATAAAAGGGACACGATAAACGGGTTCTTGCGGATCATATTCACCCCCGATCGGGGTGTTATTTTTCTTTGCGGCAGCAACCGGCAACACTCTGTACCATGGCACAAAAACGTCGTTAACTTTAATCCCTTTGCTCCCGCTGCCGCGCAACCCATAGGTATCCCAGTTCTGAATGATTTCTCCTTCAGCAACCTTGATAGTCACCAAACAGGGCTGCGGGCCGCTACCCGGCACATCAACAACGGCACCCAAGCCTATCCATTCGCAAAAATCAATGCCGCTGCCCCAGTTCCATTGCCCGCTTAAGCGTACGCCGCCTTCAACATACGTCACCGTACCGATAGGAAAAAATATATCCGCCACAAACTTGTCGGCAGAAAAAATTTCCTCACGACCTTGCGGTGGTAACAAGGCTACCCAGTTTTCATGCAACGGCATGAAGTAAGTCACCCACCCGCCAGAAACACTGTGTTGCGACACGGTGCGCACCACTTCAGAAAATGTCGGTGACCCAAACCATGTCCGCCATAGCGTTTAGGACGCAACAAACGATGCAGCTGCGTTTCGTGAATGGCGTCTTTGAGCTTGGTCGAATACTGCCCGTTGCGATCCGCTTCAAACAGTTCAGCTTCAGCCACTTGGCCAACATATTCCGCCCGTTTTATCGCTTCTTCATGAGTTAATTGTGCCATGACCTTCACTCCTCATTAATTATTTTACTAGGTCAAAAAAGCGGGGGCTTACCCCCCTGAATACTTTTTAATATCTCCATTTCCTTAACGACCTGCGCAACAGTTTGACTTAACCCAGTGGATGTCCGCTCAACCCATATTGCGTGCGCCCGTAATACATCATATGGTCTTCATAAATCTGGGTGACGTGGATGGATACCATCATCAAGTCACGTGCAAACACTTCCACGATATCGCCTTTGTATGTGGCTGCGCCACCGAGTAATTCCAATGTGCGAAAACCCACCTGCGCGGCAGTTTTGGCGATTGAAGAACGCCATGCCCCCAGCCGATTTTCTTCAAGGGGCGAAACCGAAGGAGTACCTGCAATGCTCCAGTCTTCAAGCTGCTTCACATACCGTTCGTGCAAAGCTTCCGCTTGCTCGATCTGCGTTACCAATTCACCCATATTTCGCTGCGCTACGGGGGATTCCCACTCCTGGCCGCCCAGCACCACGCGCTGGCGTGAGCGAATTCGAGTGTGAAGTTCTTTTTGTAACCGTTGCATCGCGCCAATACACACCGAATTAAAACCCAAAGCAAAAGCAGGCATGAATGGTACGCGATATACCGGCTCGGCAGGATCAAACTCGCCACCCATCGGGGTGTTACTCCCTTTAGCCGTAGCAACAGGCAATACCCGATGCCAAGGCACGAACACGTCTTTGACCGCAATGCCTTTACTGCCTGTCCCGCGCAGACCAAAGGTATCCCAGTTTTGAATAATTTCGCCTTCGGAAACTTTAATGGCGACCAGACACGGCTGTGGCCCAGTATTGGTACCGGGCACATCCACAATAGCCCCTAAGCCAATCCATTCGCAAAAATCGATGCCACTACCCCAGTTCCACTGGCCGCTTAAGCGCACACCGCCTTCAACGTATTCCACCTTGCCAATAGGGAAAAATATGTCTGCGACAAATTTATCGGCAGAAAAAATTTCTTCACGCCCCTTTGGCGGCAACAAGGCCACCCAGGTTTCATGCAACGGCATAAAGTAGGTGACCCAGGCGCCTGAAACACTGTGCTGCCCGATAGTGCGCACGACTTCAGAAAACGTGCGATGCGTCATGCCAAAGCCGCCATAGCGTTTGGGGCGCATCAAGCGGTGCAATTGGGTTTCGTGAATCGCATCTTTCAGCTTATTGGAATAACCCCCTCGGCGATCAGCTTCGAACAATTCGGCTTCAGCTATCTGGCCAACATATTTCGCCCGTTTGATAGCTTCCTCATGGGTTAATTGCGTCATGATCAATGTCCTCTCTGACTTTCTGGTTTTTTATAAATAAAAAACGGGGGCTTTCGCCCCCATGTAGGTACAACCTCCTAAGCGATTAGTCTCCGCCGCGCAGATTCTGTACTTGAAAAATAGTTTCCGGATTTTTAGCCGGATCAATTTCACCGCGGAAAGTGATCGTTGTGCAGTGGTTCGACTGCAAATCGATCACGGAGCCAGAGTCATCCAGCGGAATACCGGAGCCTTTGTTGATTGGTAAATGGAAATCCGGGTGTGCTTTACCAATCTGGAAGGTCTTCCAGATTGCGCCTTTACGGTCATAAATGGTCGACAGGGAAGGCGTCATGATCTGAGCATCCAGATAAATCAAGCGCTTGCTGATTGGGTGACCGGCGTCCACCGGACGGCCTTCAAGCACATAGACTTTACGCAATTGCCAGGTAACATCCGGCGTGCAATTTGCCTTGCCTGTGAAGCCAATAAATTTATATCCATCACGCTCCTTGAAATCAGGATTGAATTTTTTCATCTCATTATGCTTGTAGTAAGGCATCAGCGCATTTTTGGTTTCGATGAACTTCCATTTGTAGTCAGATACACGGCCGTTGTAGCCTTCAAAATCTTCAATCATTAAGTCCGAACCCAAGAAGGAATCCGTTGTCTGGCCTGTAGCCAAGCGACGCACACGACGCTGAAACCCTAGGTACAGATACGCATCGCTGCGTTTTAAATCGTCCTCATACGCCTGAATCAGCAGTTGAGTGTTTTTCAAGTCTAGCGGCTCGTGCACTTTTAGATAAGTGCCACGATAAATCTGCGATGGATTCGGCGTGATATTAGGCTTTGGGTCATTTACTGTGCGATGCATGAAGTTCAGGAAGTGAAACTCAAAATTCATGGTGCGCTCAATCGTGCCGGTATTGGCATTGATATAGCGCCAGTAAAACGGATAAATAATGGCACCGTCACCCCAATTCAAACCATATTTAAAATTCCAGGCCAGCTTTTCGCCCGCACGCGGGTCAGAGGCTGAAGGCTGTTGCGGGAAAGGACGGCCAGCGACAAAACCCTCGATTGTCGTGCCCAGCTTGACCTTATCGGCGTATTGCTTTGTGGCCTCCATGTAGGGCTTAGGTTGTGGCATGTCAAATGTTTCAGCCACAGGGATTTCCATCCAGCCATCTTTAATTAATTTGAAGTGTCCCGGAATGATAATATCCTTGAACTGATCGACGTTGCTTTTGTTGATCACCATGCCGGCTTTTAAGCCAGGGAAGGTAGGAAAGCCTTTTTTATAGGGGAAGAACGCTTCGTCCATCTCGGCATCGGTTACAGCATGCGCTGCCTGGGCTAGAAATGCTACGGCACACGCAGCAACAATTTTCAGGGTACGGGTGTTTGCCTTGATATTCATTGCATTAACCTCTCTCGTGATGTATTTGAAATAGTTCGTTAGCGACTAAGGTTTGATCGACGCTGTTTTACACTATTGCCGTATCACCAACGCCGACTTTTCTCGTGCTATCAGAACTTGTATTTCATGCTGAATTGAATTTCGTCTTCGCGCCATGCAGCGCCAATCGGGCCGGCACGGAATGCACCAAGAGGAACCAGTCCCCCTAGACCAGCCGACCCAGGCGTGAATGGGCTGACATTGCCCGGGTAAGATGTAAATGGACCAAACGGATTTTGCGAGCGGCTGTCATCAAACTGCCAACGCTGCTGATCCGCACGAAATTTAAAATTAGCTCCCACATTAAATGACAGATTGTCCGAGTAGCGGTAGCCCAGGGAAGGGGCCAAGGCAAATGCATGTGCCTTGAAGTCGCGCGCCATGATTACTTGCGGGATCAGCCGGGCATTCATTAGCGAAGCACGAATCAGCAGGGTACCGGTGAAATTGTTTGCCCAGTCCACCATGCCCACTTTGCCGTAGGGGCCATCACGCAGCTCATGGTCAAAAATATGCTGATAGAACAACTGGGCTGAAAACAACGTCGCTTCGGCTTCATTGATCCAGGGGATGATGGTGGGTCGATCCAGACCAATCACCGAACGGAACACGCGGTTTTTAGAATAACCCGAGGCCTGCGCCGTGTTAGCAAATTCTTCACCATGGGTCAGTGCGGCTTCCAGGCGAACAGCCAGGTTAGCATCTGGAATCTGGAAGTCGGCCGAACCACCGAGCAAGCCCACGCGGGGATACACCAGATCAAACGCAATCAGGTTCGACGTATCTACTATCGCCCCGGTGAACGGGTTGGTCACACCGGTGTTGAATTGGTGCAAACTGGGTAGTTGCGAACGATAAGTCAGGCCATTAAGCGAGAAACTGAAGCCCCCTGCTGTAACGCCTTCCCATTTGATACCAAGCTGGGTATTTTTAAACGACCAATCGGGTAGATCAACATTGCGAATACCCACGGTGTGCGGGCCAAAATCTGCCGCCAGGAAGGCACCATTACCCGGCCCGCTAGGTTGACCTGGTGCGGGCGGAACAATATTGGCAAAGTTACCTACAGAACCGCCGTTATCCCATAATGATTTGAAACCTCGCAGAATACAGCCGGCATCCAAAATCACATTCGGCGTGCCGCATTGACCCAGATTATTCGGCCGGAACTGGTCAAAGTTCCACACTACCGAGACATTACGATCCTGAAAGCTGTCGCTTGCACCCATACGATATTCGGCTTGCAATATCCACATCGGGATGCGAATGTCTTCCAGTTCGTCATAGATGTTGTTGCGCGAATAATCAACCGGGTTGATCACATCCAATACGCGAAACAAATCGGTACGACCCCAAACCACTTGCTGCTTGCCGAGCTTGACAAATACCTGCTTGCCATCATCCAGATTGAAATTTTTCCTGACGTAGAACTCGCGAATGAAATCCAGCTTGTTGTTGAATTCCGGTGACTCCAACTCGCTTTGTTTTTTATCGCCATAACCACCAAAATCGGTACACCCTCGGCTATCGATATTGCACGGACGTACAGGCACTGCAACCTGGACACCATTGGGGTTGCTACCCCAACGATCAAACAGCAGGCGCAAACCCTGATTGGGAGTATATGGCAAGGGAACAGCACCTGCGCCGCTACTCGGATTAGCTATCGTGCCCGGTGTGGTTGAGTTGAAACCAAAAGTATTTCCTCCCGAGCCCGGATAACCTATCGCAGCGACTGTGGCGTAATTCAGCGGAGACCGGCCGTAGGGGGTTGATATTCCAATCAAAGAGCTTTCCAGCGACACCGCACCACCCGCATTCTTGCCATACTCATCCTTGTTCAGTTGATAGACGCCATCATAGGTGCCACGGAAAATGCCATGGAAGGACCAACCGTCTGAAAGTTTTTTATCAGCTTCTGCCTGCAGGGTATTGCGGAATTTGGACAGGCCAACTGTGTTGCCGGTATTGTCTTTGCCACGAAAATAAGTGGCATTTTCATAAAAAACGTCCACATTCCACGGGCTGGAACCCTCGCCCAGCGCGGGCAGGCTTTCTTGCCCAAAGGCTTGGGGTGCTATTGTCGCTGCGGCCAAGCCTAGCGACACTATGGTTGCGCATTTTTTTGCGTAACGGCGAAAAAAATAATTTCGTTTCTGCTTATGCATTTTTACCCCCTATAAGTTAAATATTTCGCCAGCCTGCTCACACTGAATGCTGCTGGCAAAACCACTTTACGCCGCTGACTCCTGCGGAAAATAACTTACGACTCCACCTGCTTTTTTATTTTTTCTGCCAACGCCAATATAAGAAATATTGGCGTTGGCAGCATTTTCTATTTTTAAACTTTTTCTTGAATCACGCCATCCGTATCAACTTCAGTGGCGATTACAAAATGCGGCTTAAATACAACACACCATGCCGGCACGATAAGCATGGCCGCGACAGCATTCACGATCAGCATAAACGAAAGCAGCATGGCTGTATCTGACTGAAAGCGCAGATGCGACATGAAAATCCACAGAATCACACCAGCAATTAGCGTAGCGGCTGTAAAGCTCACCGCATACCCGGTCGTAGCCACTGCATTGATCACCGCTTTGTGAATATCGCGTGAATGGGAGAATTCTTCACGAATACGATCCATGAAATACACCGCATAGTCGATACCCACCCCAACACCTACGGTAATCACCGGCACGGTATTCACGTTGATGCCGATATTCTTCCAGCCCATATAGGCATAAGTCATCGCTGTAGCAAACAACATGGGGAATATCATCAACCAGCCAGCGTGAAACGATTGGTAATACACAGCAACCAACAAGAAAGACAGCAACAATACCGTGGGGATAATGATCATGTGATCACGATGCAACGCCTGATTTCCGGCTGCATTCACGCCAATGGTGCCGCCAGCCAGTTCCACATGTATACCTGGTACTTCGGCTTCGATCATTTTCTTGCCTTCCAGGGCCATGGCCGTAGCACGGCTGATGGTGGTGGCTTTGTGATCCTTGTAATAAAAAACGACGTTAGCTTCAGTATCATCCGGCGTGCTGAACTCTTTTAATGCGCCAGGAATAGGACTTGAAGCCATATATGCAAACATCAAGCCACCAGTCTCTGCTGCAGTCGATGGTGTTTGCATCCAACGCGGATCGTCATTGTGAGTCAGTCGGTTAAACACGCTCACAATCAAGGGCAGGGCGCGCGTACCACCAATCGCGGGATCTGTCATCATATATGCTTGAAAACGCTTAATAGCAGCCATGACTTCAGGTTTTTTAATGCCTCCAGTCTCATCACTACGGATGATGATGTTGAGCTCTTCTGAACCCGGGAAGAGTTGATTGATCGCCTTGGTTGACACGTTGAAATCATGATCATGCGCCAACAGGGGAGAGCCGGGTTCCGACTCGCCAATCTGGACGTGACGGATAAGGATGGAAGACCCTGCCATAAGCAAGAAGGTAATCAGCAGAATCACACGTGCGCCGGTGGTCGTGCCTCCCGTGTAACGCATGAATATGCCTAGAGCATTACGGATCGCCACATTACCATTCATCGTTCTTTTGGGTTGCGGTAATACACTCAAGGCCAATGGAATCATGAAATGCACGGTGAAAATTACCGAGAAACCCCAGAAACCGGCGGCAGCACCCAGTTTGGTATTAAACGGCGCAGTACCGAGCATCAATACGGTAATCCCTATAGCATCGACAATAATGGCCAACGAACCAGGGCGGAACAGCGCTTCCAGCGTTTTACGAGCGGAAATAGCAGCGTTTTTATGTACGTCCAGCTCCTCGTAATAACGTGAAACGAGCTGCGTGCCGTGCGACATGGCGCGTGCGGCGATCAAGAAGGGAATCGGCAAGCTTAACGGCTCAAGATTGATGCCCATCGCCGCCATAAAACCCAAACCCCATAGTGTAGAAAGTGCAATGCCCAATAATGGCAGAGCAACCCCATACAGACGACGATAATAAAGAATCAACATCGTCGCGAGCAAAACTGCCGTCCAGGCGAGAATGGAAACCATCTCTGGTAAGTAGGTGTACACCCAGGCAGTCAATACCGGGTTACCTGTAACATAAATTTTATGTCCCGGAGTTGCCAGGGAATCACGCAGTGTTTTTAGCTCTTTGAAAAACTTGGGGTAATCAACGGTTCCTTCGTTAAGCTGACCGCGGATTAGCGCAGCTTTAAGATCAGGCGAAACTAATAAACCATAAACAGCTGGATCAGCCAGAATGTCTGCTTTTAACTTCGCCAAGCGCTCTGGTGTGTATTCTGGTTTTTCGCTATCGTAGTAAAGTTCAGAAACAAATCCGCCCTCTGGGGAGAGCGACACTTTACGCACCGTGCGATGCGCAATCGAGCTAACCAAATTGTGGTTAACACTGGGCAGGCTATCAACTCCTTGTGTTGCCTTTTGAATCAAAGCCAGCGTTTTCGCGTTAAAGATGGTGCCTTTTTCAACCTCGATGGCCATGATTACAGAGTTAGCGCCACCAAAGTTCTTTTTCATCCGGTTGTATACTTGGATGTAGGGATGCTTTTGTGGCAGCAGATCATTAAAATCACTGAAAATCTGCAATTTCGGTACTTGCCATGCAAACGCCGCCGTAATAATGCCTATGATTGCGAGAACAATTTTTGGGTTAGCAAACAGCCAATCCTCGCCGCGATGAAGGAAATGGGTCAATTTGTTGCGAAAACCTACGAACACTCGTGTAACCATAATCTTTGGTGACTCCGGTTAATTACTTTGTTGATTAATTAATTAATAATGACTACTTTGCGAGGACAGAACGCAACAATCCAGCTGGGCCGCCAATGAGCAGATAGTCGCTTCCCTCAAGATCGGCACCGCCACCAAGGAAAACAGGGATCGCATCGGGGTAAGTTACTGGCTCCCATGTTTCACCTTCCAGCCGCGCTATAGTACCGCGAGCACCAACACCATACGGCGTGCCTTTATGGAGGAACAGCCGATACAATGGGGAACCTGTTTTGTTTTCTTTGCTTTCCCAGGTTTTACCGCCATCTTTGGTCAGTCGCATCTGACCTGCAACACCTGAAACCCAAGCAGTATTTTCGTCAGTAAACAGGACATCGTAAGCATAAAAATCTTCAGATACCGGAGTTAGCTTCTGCCAGGTTTCACCGCCGTCATCTGTTCTTAACACAAGACCAAATTCGCCCATGGCAAGGGCACGTTTTTCATTGGCCCAACGTAGAGTAGTAATTTGTGCGTCCTGGTGATTATCAATCACACGCCATGTTTTCCCTTGGTCACTGCTTTTGGCAATAGTGGCGTAAGTTCCCGCGACCCACCATGCGCCTGACTTGTCGCAGGAAATAGTTAAGCCTGTTTGGGGAGCCTCAAGTTTGTGTGCAACCCATTTTTGGCCGTTAACATCACTGCTCCAGACCTTGCCATAAAAATCAAGGCCAAGAAAACTCCCATCGGGGCAGGCCGCCATATCAATGATAGAAGCCAGAAATGGTTTAACGAGCTCATGACGAGTCCAGGTTTTACCCGAGTCAACAGAGGTAATTACCGCACCGCTTTGCGTACCCACAGCAACGTGAGTACCATGAGTTGCGATGGCCTGCATGGTATCGCTGCGCTGTATGGGTTTGGCGCGCTCAGCTTGCGCCGCGGCAAGATCTGCTTCGCTGCTGCAGCCACTCAAGCCGGCAAGCAGTACAGCACATGCCAAGCCAATCGTAGAGGTTTTGATTTTCATAGACAGTTTGTTTGGTTGATAAATGATTCAGATAAAAAATCGAATCAGGCAGCTTGCAGGCAATGGATTTAACTGCGGCCACGCTCATTCGGATGGTAAACGAGCACTGAACAAGCTGCTCTCATATCAGAGTCAAGAAGCGACGAACTAATCCTCTCGTTTTATACTTTTATGTCCTGTTTAAAACCAGCAGAACACCATCGTAATTAATAATAAATATCATGGAAAAAGGCTTAAACCACACACTTGCAGAAAACAGGCAGCAGGTTAACACGCACCGGTACCCTAAGACAAGGTCTTGTACCTGATTTTTATGGATTCATAAACAGAAATACCATCTTTTTCAATATGTTGCAGAGCAGCATTTTTAGGCTTGAGGGGAAGGCTTTACTTCACGTTACCGTTGTACAACGATAGTGCTCATCTCCAAATGTTCACGCACCTGATTTCCTGCTTGTTGAGCGGTGGCGGCATCTGACCATGGGCCCAGCTGGACGCGAAACATACCTTTTGCGGCATCAATCACCAGTTTGTCCCCGAGAGCGCCTAACTCCCGCGCCATATGGGTTCGCAGTGCTTCGGCGTTGTCGCGATTACTAAACGCGCCTATCTGGATGAAATAACCTTGGGCGCGCCGCACATCAGGTAGCGGCGCAGTTGCCGTGTTCGAAGATGCGCTATGGATTATCGGCGGTGCACTCGGTTCGTCTCCTGGCAAAACGCTTTCCACTGTAACTTGCGTGCTGCCTTGTTTGAGGTAGCCAAGCTTGTACGCCGCCGTCCAGGAAAGATCAATCACACGATCAGCGTGAAACGGGCCCCGATCATTGACGCGCAAAATCACGGATTTTCCGTTGTGCTGATTAGTTACTCGAACATACGAAGGGATCGGCAGCGTGGGATGTGCCGCTGTCATGCCATACATGTCGTAAGGTTCGCCACTAGAGGTTTTCTGGCCGTGAAATTTTCGGCCATACCAGCTAGCGATGCCTGTTTCCTTATAAGGAGTGCGTTGATTAAGTGGCACATAATCTTTTCCGAGAACGGAATACGCTTTATTGGCAAAACGGTGCAAGGGTTCATCGCGAGGAACAGCGTCTGGGATACTGTCAATGTTCTCAGGCGGGCTATCTCCCGGACCATCATCTTTGTAATACCCCCCCCCTTGCTTGATCACTATGCCAGGTGCCTTTGGACTTGCAGGCCTAAAAGTTTCGAGTCTGTCACTGGACGGCGCTGGTGATACGGCGGGAGCAGAGCTTGCGCTGTGATCAATCACTGGCCTAGGGGGTTGCAAGCCACAGCCGAAGAGCAGCAACGGCCACAACGCGAGAAAAAATATTTGCTTCATTTTTGAATCAGCATGCGATTTTTATGGATTGACATCAGTATCCCGATACCAATAAACAGCGTCACCAACGAGGTGCCACCATAACTCACCATCGGCAGCGGCACACCGACCACCGGCAAAAGACCGGAAACCATGCCGATATTGACAAAAGCATAAGTGAAAAAAATCATCGTGATCGACCCGGCCAGCAGACGACCAAAGAGTGATGTGGCTTGTGCCGCAATCACAAATCCTCGGCCAATCAAAAAACCATAAAGAGTCAGAAGTAGGACATTGCCCAACAGGCCAAATTCTTCAGCAAATACGGCAAAAATAAAATCGGTATGGTGTTCAGGTATGAATTCAAGCTGCGATTGCGTACCCGCTCGCCACCCCTTGCCGAGAATTCCGCCCGAGCCAATTGCGATGGTGGATTGAATAATATGAAACCCTTTGCCGAGTGGATCTTTTTCCGGATCGAGCAACATCAAGATGCGATTGCGTTGATAGTCATGCAAAAAACTCCAGGCCACGGGTGCTGCGGCCAGCGCGGCCAGGGCCATACCGGCAAGAATTTTCCATGACAGTCCGGCAAAGAAAATCACATAAAATCCGGCAGCAAAAACCAACACCGCTGTGCCCAAATCCGGCTGTCGTATGATCAGGCCCACAGGCACCAATACCAGCAGAGCGGCAATAAAGAAATCTACTAACCGCAAACGCGTTGTGCGCTGATGAAAAAACCAAGCGAGCAACAGCGGCATGGCAATTTTCATAATTTCGGACGGTTGTACGCGCATGAACCCTAAATTCAGCCAACGCCTGGCACCTTTTGAGATATCACCGAACAAGGCAACACTAATCAATAAACCAATGCCGACTAGATAAACCGGTACAGCCATACTGGCTAATCGTTGGGGTGATAGTCCAGCCACCACCCGCATAATGACTAATGCCAGCGCCATGCTTGTTAATTGCGAGCCGATGCGTTCGGGCGAAGCGCTCCCCATAACGCCTACCGCGAGTAACAAAAGCAATCCACAGATGCCCAGCAATGGCAAATCCAGCGGGGCGACTAAACGTCGCCACCAAGCACGCACCACAAAATGAAAAGCCTGCTTCATTCGTCATTTCTTTCGACCGCAGCTTCATCGACAGGTGCTGGCAACTTCGGTCGCTTGCCCAACAGGTAGTAATCAAATATCTGCCGTGCAATAGGCGCAGCAGCCTGGGCGCCAAAACCGCCATTCTCGACCAGCACAGCCAGCGCAATTTTTGGTGCATCTGCGGGAGCAAACGCAATGAACAGGGCATGGTCACGCAGATCCTGCTTAATGACATGATGTTTGTAGTCTGCGCCTTTGAGTGAGAAAACCTGGGCCGTGCCAGTCTTGCCTGCAGACACATATTCCGCACCCGCAAACGCGCGTGCAGCAGTACCCTCTTTATTGACCCCAATCATCGCCTGTTTGATAACTTCAATATACTCAGGATTCAAATCAATTTTTTTCACTGGTTGCGATTCAATTAACTTATGCTCACCAGTACGGCTATCAGTAATAAATTTGACCAGATGCGGACGAAACATAACACCATTATTGGCCAGTGTCGCGACCGCTTGTGCAAGCTGGATGGGCGTGTAAGCGTTATAGCCTTGGCCGATGCCGATAGAAATGGTTTCACCGGCATACCATTTCTGTTGTGCGGGATTTTTGAAACGTTTTTTCTTCCAAGCGGTCGAGGGCAAAATGCCTTTTGATTCCCCGTCGATATCAATGCCTGTGGCGCTGCCGAATCCGAATTTGGCCATAAACCGCGCAATATTATCGATGCCCAAGTCATTGGCCAGCATGTAGTAATAGGTGTCGCACGATTCGACGATGGACTTATACATATCTACCGTGCCATGGCCACCCTTTTTATCATCACGAAACGTGTGGTTGCCAAAAATATAAAAGCCCGGATCAAAAATAGTTTGCTGTGCGGTACGTTTGCCATAGGTGAGCGCAGCCAGCGCCATGAAAGGCTTAAAGGTTGATCCGGGTGGGTAGGCCCCATTAAGTGCCCGATTCACCATGGGCTTGTCGGGTGACTCATTCAGCTCCTTCCAGCTTTGTGTATCAATACCGTCGACAAACAAATTCGGATCGAAATTGGGCATGGAAACCAACGCGAGAACATCACCAGTTGCAGGCTCTATCGCCACCAATGCACCTTTTCTATCACCAAAAGCTTGCTCTGCAATGCTTTGCAAATTCGCATCCAGCGTGAGCGTCAGATTATTTCCCGGTACAGGCGCTGTCCGCGCCAGCGTACGCACCGCGCGGCCGCCCGCATCCACTTCTACCTGCTCAAAACCAGTTGTACCATGTAGTTCAAATTCATAATGCTGTTCCAGTCCCGTTTTGCCAAAGTGGTCGGTACCCCGGTAATTTGCTTCTTGATCACTGTCTTCTATTTTTTCCAGATCGTGATCCGTAATACGCCCAATGTAACCCAACGTACTGGAAGCAAAGGCCCCCTTTGGATAATGACGAAATAGCCGCGCCTTAACATCCATACCGGGAAACCGATAGCGTTGAGCGATAAATTTTGCAACCTCTTCATCTGTCAAATGCGAACGAATGGGCAAAGACTCAAAATTCTTGCTCTCTTCCAGCAATTTCTTAAACCGCTTGCGATCTTGAGGCTGAATATCGATCACTGTGGCGAGATTATCGATCGCGCGTTCGAGGTTATCAATCTGGGAAGGTGTAATTTCCAGTGTGTAGGCTGAATAATTGTTGGCCAGTGGGATATTATTGCGATCAACGATCAAGCCACGGTTAGGTGTTATGGGTACCAGAGAAATACGGTTATCCTCTGCGCGCGTTTGGTAATACCCATATTGAACAATCTGCAACCAAACAAAACGCAACACAAGCAAGACAAAACAGAGCAAAACAAAACCACCAGCGACTGCCAGACGCGAACGAAATTTACCTAGCGCATTGTCATCATAAGTAATTTTCATCACAAATTAAATTGGTCGATGAAAATCTTTTTCTTGTGGCTGGAACTGGGGCGCAAGCAACAAGTAAGTCAGCGGATACCAAAGCAACGCACCCGTTAAACTGGAAAAAAACCAACTAACCCCAGGAAAGCTAGATCCACTAAACATTCGGGCGAGCAGCATGATAAGTTGCCCACCCAAGAGCAACAATAAAACATGCAATGCCTGTTGCTTCAACGGAAACCACAACACGCGCCGCGATAACGCAGCTGCGGCATAGGCGAGAAACACATATGCCAGGGCATGTTGGCCCATCACACTCGCATCGATTACATCCATCAGCAGCCCAAGAATGAATCCTGCACTCATGCCCACTCTTAAAGGCTGATGCAAACACCAAAAAACCAATACCAGGGCGATCCAATCAGGAATACCCCAAAAATAGCCGAAAGGAATCATATTCAGCAGTAAAGCCACCAATAAGCTCATCACAATAAACCAGTTTTTGGCAGGTAACAGGATGCGCCGCATGGAGTTCGGTGACTGCATTATCTTTTCTCCTTTCTGCCATGCTTCGATTTTTCAGACGAGAGATTTTTTATCGGCGGCAACGTCAGCGGGGTACGCGGGTCAAGCACTAGCACCAAGCCATGATGCTCGATTCCCGCCACCGGGTCACAGCTAATCCGGGCAAAAGCATAGGCATTATCGTGTTCAATCTTGATCACTTTCGCTACAGGCAACCCGGCAAGATAAATACCATCAAGACCTGATGTCACCAAAATATCCCCTACTTGAATATCAGCATTGGGACTCAAAAACCGGAGTTCCAAGCGACCACTTCCCGCACCGAAGAGTATTGTTCGCAAACCATTACGTTGCACCTCGACAGGGATCGCCTGTTGTTTATCTGTCAATAATGACACTTCTGCTGTGTGCGCAAAGCTACGAATCACCTGTCCCATGACGCCACGCTCATCCACGATAACTTGGCCGGCTTGTATGCCTTGCTGCAACCCCTTGTCGATAATGACATGGCGCGAGAAGGGATCACGGGCTGCATAAATAATCTCGGCAATCTGCCCATTTACCGGTTGCCGCATTTTCATATCAAGCAAAACCCGCAAGCGCTGATTTTCGTCTTCGAGATGCCGCTGTCGCAACAGCAGTTTGGTAGCCTGCATACGTTGCCGTTGCAAAGACTCATTTTCTGCTTGTAAATCAGACTGCCGGATAAAGTAATGCCCGATATTGTTTGCTGCCTGGATAGGCAACCAAGCCGTGCGTTGAATCGGCCAAACTATGGTTGCTATGGTGAGGCGTGTCCATTCCAGCGTGTGGAAGCGCAAATCCCCCACCATAAGGGCTATAGACGCCGCGACGAAAAATAATAGCCGCACAAATGGTGCCGTACCCCTATTGAAAAATGGTGGCGGCTCGTGGCCAATTGCGGACATCAGTAGGTAGTGTTCCCGAAAATAAATAATCGAGTGCGCCAAGTGGCGCACCGTGAAACAAATTACTCGGACTGCACCTTATTCAGAAGCAAAAATACTCCCGAGTTTGTCCATCTTTTCCAACGCCAGCCCTGAACCACGAGCAACGCAAGTCAGCGGATCATCAGCCACGATAACTGGCAGCCCGGTTTCTTCCGCAAGCAAGCGGTCCAGGTCTTTTAGCAACGCACCGCCGCCGGTGAGTACCATACCTCGCTCGGCGATGTCTGAGCCAAGTTCTGGCGGTGTTTTTTCCAATGCATCCTTGACGGCTCTCACCACTTGATTCAATGGTTCAGTCAGCGCCTCTAGTACTTCGTTAGAAGAAATAGTGAATTTGCGTGGAATACCTTCGGCGCGATTGATACCTGAGACTTCCATCTCCTTGACTTCACTGCCTGGAAATGCGGAACCTATGGTTTTCTTGATGAATTCCGCTGTGTTTTCACCGATCTGCATGCCATAGTTGCGGTTAATGTAAGAGATGATCGATTCATCAAATTTATCACCGCCGACACGCACCGAGTTGGCATAGACCATGCCGCCCAACGAAATGACGCCAACTTCAGTGGTCCCGCCACCGATATCCACGACCATGGATCCAGTAGCATCCGTCACCGGCAAGCCAGCACCCAGCGCTGCAGCCATGGGCTCTTCGATCAGATACACCTGTGACGCACCTGCACCCAGGGCAGACTCGCGAATCGCACGGCGCTCTACCTGCGTTGAGCCAGAGGGCACACAAATAATAATTCGTGGCGAAGGCGAGAGCAGGCGCGATTCATGCACACGACGGATGAACTGCTTGAGCATTTGTTCCGTCACCGTGAAATCCGCAATTACGCCATCTTTCAACGGGCGGATGACTGATATCTCTTTCGGGTTTCGTCCCAACATCAATTTGGCCTCATGGCCCACTGCTTGAATGGTTTTTTTGGCATTGGGGCCGCCCTCGATGCGAATAGCAACAACCGAGGGTTCATCGAGCACAACGCCTTTGCCACGTGCGTAAATCAGCGTGTTAGCCGTGCCTAAATCGATGGCCAAGTCATTAGAGAAATAGGAGCGCAAGAAGTTAAACATGGTGGTCCCAATTAAAGGCCTTGTCCAGATCGAAGGCGAAACAGGCAAAGGCGAAAAAGAAGGCGCTTATAATACCTTAACTTGACGCCGGACTTAAATGAATAGCTCGGCTCAATTCTTAAATTTAAATCTTAACTATCACCATTATGTCCTTGAATCAAGAAGGTGTCGGCCGTATCGCACAACTCGCCCGAATTGAGCTTTCTGCGGCTGAATCCCTCGCCACACAAGATCAGCTAAACGGTATTCTCGGTTTCATTGCGCGCTTGCAGGCGATCGACACCGCCGGTATCGAGCCCATGTCGCATGCGGTGGATGTAGTGCAACGCTTGCGCCCCGATGTTGTGACCGAAATAGATCACCGTACTGATTTTCTGGCGGTAGCACCAGAAGTAGAAGATGGCCTCTATCTGGTTCCGAAAGTCATTGAATGATCAACGCCAGCCTGAAAGAATTATCTGTCGCACTGACGCAGAAAAAAATCTCTTCCGTTGAACTGACCACGCTGTTCCTTGACCGCATCGAGCGTCTGAACCCGGCTTTGAATGCGTTTATCACCACCGACCGTGACAAGACGTTGGCTCAGGCACGATGTGCAGATGAGCTACGAAAAGTCGGCGCTAATGACACGGCGTTATCGTCACCTTTGAATGGCCTCCCGCTCGCGCACAAAGACATTTTTTGCACGCAGGGCTGGCGCACGACCTGCGGCTCGAAGATGCTGGCCAATTTCATCTCGCCTTATGACGCGCATGTGGTCGAGCGTCTTGCCGCTGTCGGCATGGTCACGCTGGGCAAGCTCAACATGGATGAATTCGCCATGGGCTCGTCAAACGAAACCTCGTTCTTCGGTGCGGTTAAAAACCCTTGGGATGCAGCACGCGTACCAGGCGGCTCATCGGGGGGTTCGGCTGCAGCCATTGCCGCACGGCTGACACCCGCTGCTACCGGCACCGATACCGGGGGATCAATTCGCCAACCGGCGGCTTTGTGCGGCCTGACCGGATTGAAACCCACCTATGGCGTAGTCTCGCGTTACGGCATGATTGCTTTCGCATCCAGTCTTGATCAGGCCGGGCCAATGGCCAAGAGTGCTGAAGACTGTGCACTCATGCTCACCGCGATGGCCGGGTTCGACACCCGCGACTCAACCTCATTGGAGCGCCCCAACGAGGATTACAGCCGCGATCTAAATCAGCCACTGATCGGTTTGAGAATTGGTTTGCCGAAAGAATTCTTTGGCGAGGGCATGGATAGCGATGTACGTGCAGCCATCGATGTCGCGCTGAATGAATACCGCAAGCTCGGCGCAACAACGATTGAAATCAGCCTGCCTAATTCGGAATTGTCCGTCCCCGCCTATTACGTGATCGCCCCCGCCGAGGCCAGCTCGAATCTTTCGCGTTTTGACGGCGTGCGCTACGGCTATCGCGCGCCGGATTACACCGACTTGGCCGACATGTATTCCAAAACGCGGGCGCAGGGTTTCGGTGCTGAAGTCAAACGCCGCATCCTGATCGGCACTTATGTGCTCTCGCACGGTTATTACGATGCGTATTATCTGCAAGCGCAGAAAATACGCCGTCTCATCGCCGCCGACTTTACCGAGGCGTTCAAACAATGTGATGTCATCATGGGCCCAACCTCGCCCTCGGTAGCGTTCGCTTTCGGTGCGAAAAATGCCGATCCGGTGCAAATGTATCTTTCTGATATTTACACTATTTCGACCAATCTTGCCGGGCTGCCGGGCATGTCGCTACCCTGCGGTTTTGGCAATAACCACATGCCCGTCGGGCTGCAAATCATCGGCCGCTGGTTTGACGAGGCCAAAATGCTCAATGTCGCCCATCAATACCAACAAGTCACCGATTGGCATAAACGCATGCCGGAGGCTTTGGCATGAGTACACCGAAATGGGAAGTCGTTATCGGTTTGGAAACGCACACCCAGCTTAAAACCCAATCGAAAATTTTTTCTGGCAGCAGTGTTGCCTATGGCGCGACGCCTAACGCGCAAGCCAGCGCGGTGGACATCGCCTTGCCCGGCGTGCTGCCAGTGCTGAACCGTGAAGCGGTAGTCTGCGCCATCAAATTTGGGTTAGCTGTTGGTGGCACGATCGCCCCGCGCTCCATCTTCGCGCGCAAGAATTATTTCTATCCTGATTTACCCAAAGGCTACCAGATCAGCCAATTTGAAACGCCGGTTGTCTCTGGCGGCGGCTTGTTAATTAAACTCGGCGCTGGTGAGACGGCAAGCGAGAAGTTTGTGAACCTCACTCGTGCGCATCTGGAAGAAGATGCGGGCAAATCGCTGCATGAAGATTTTCATGGCAAGACCGGCATTGATTTAAATCGGGCCGGCACGCCCCTATTGGAAATAGTGTCTGAGCCTGAGATGCGATCTTCGGCTGAAGCCGTCGCGTATGCCAAAACCTTGCATGCGCTGGTGCAGTGGATCGGTATTTGCGATGGCAACATGCAGGAAGGCTCGTTCCGCTGTGACGCGAACGTTTCTGTTCGTCCACTCGGACAAAAAGAATTTGGTACGCGGCGCGAAATCAAGAACCTCAATTCCTTTCGCTTCATGCAGCAGGCGATTGATTTTGAAGTGCAATGGCAGATCAACGAAATTGGAGAAGGCCGTGCCATTCGGCAAGCCACCGTGCTGTTCGATCCCGACAGCGGCGAGACGCGCGCCATGCGCAGCAAGGAAGACGCGCACGATTACCGTTACTTCCCTGATCCCGACTTATTGCCGCTGGAAATTACACCGACCTGGATTGCTGAAGTCAAAGCCTCTTTTCCGGAATTGCCAGGGGCGATGAAAGCTCGTTTTGAGTCCGACTATGGTCTGTCGGCTTATGACGCAGCCACGCTGACCACATCGAGTGGACTGGCAAATTACTTTGAGGCTGCCACTCAAGCCTGCGGGCAGCCCAAGCTTGTGGCCAACTGGGTCCTCAATGAGATACGCCGTTTTATGTCTGAAGGTTTACGGGATGATGACAACGAGCCAGCAGCGAGCGAGGTCCGGGATGGCATACCTGGCCGCGACGTTATCCGTGTACCCGCTGAGAGTCTGGCCAAGTTGATCGTTCGCATCGTCGATGGAAGCATATCAAATGCAGTCGCCAAAAAACTATTCTCCGACTTGTGGGTAGGCCAACAGCAAGATGTCGATGAGGTAATTGAACGATTAGGGCTGAGACAGATGAGCGACAGCAGCGCACTGGAAAAGATTGTCATTGAAGTGCTTGCCGCCAATGAAAAATCCGTTGCCGAATTCCGTGCAGGTAAAGAGAAAGCCTTTAATGCGCTAGTGGGCCAAGTGATGAAAGCGACCAAAGGCAAGGCCAGCCCGCAGCAGGTGAATGCCTTGCTACGCAAAAAACTCGAGGCTTGATCACTGCGCTGTTGCTTCTTGCTAGCGCGCGGGAATTAATTTTTTACTGGTGACTCACTTGGTACTGTGGGCACATCCGTAGCTGCGGGCTCCGGTTTTTTGCCAGTGAGGGCGAGGTACTGCTGCTTTTCTGCAGCAAAGCGTGCGCGAACCTCTTCCATCTCTTTTGTCTGCGCATCTACTGCCGCCTGCTGCGCACGTAGTTCGCTCTCGTTATCCTGAATCAAGGATTTGGTCTGTGCTGGCAAAGGTTTATTTTTATAGGAAGCTTTTTCGCCATCCAGCTTTTTCTTCAGTTTATTTGCCTCATCCAACTTGGACCTGGACAGTTGAAGGTTCTTTTCCAGCGTCGCTAATGCCCGGTCTCGAGCGGAATCAATTTCTTTTTCATTGGCATAGCTTGCTAGTAGTGCAATCGAGCGTCTTTGCGTTTCCACTGCCTTGCGTTTTTCAATGTCTGCCTCGGCCAACTCCGCATCACGCCGGGCCCGCTGTTCAGCGTTGAGTGGCGCATCATATTTTTTGGATATTCTGCCTTGTCCGTCACGCTCTTCATAGGCACGATTCGCGCACTGGGGCGGAACAAAATCCGCGCACACCTTGCTACCCCTGGCATCATCACAACAAAAAATGCGGGCTTGCGCGGCTGCCTCGCCGGCTAAAAATAAGGTGCTTGTCATTAACAGAGCAGAAATCAGACGCATTGCAGTCTCCTTGAATAAATATTATTTACTACCGTAACGTAATCGGTAATCACTTACCGCAGCAAGATATTGGATTAGCTCCGGCTGGCCGGACAAATAATTAATAAGATCAGTTAGCCGAGCAATGCTTAACACGGGCAGTCCATACGATTGCTCAACTTCCTGAACAGCAGATAACACACCTTCGCCACGCTCCTGGCGATCCAGCGCAATCACTACTGCGGCAGGCGTTGCTCCGGCTTGACGAATTATTTCAACAGATTCGCGCACCGAGGTGCCCGCAGAAATAACATCATCAATAATCAGCACGCTGCCACTTAACGGGGCACCGACTAGCACGCCACCCTCGCCATGATCTTTGGCTTCTTTGCGATTGTAGGCATAAGGCGTGTCGCGCCCCAGCCGCGACAATGCAATCGCCGTTCCAGCCGCCAGGGGAATGCCTTTATAGGCCGGGCCAAACAGGACATCAAAATTTATGCCTGAGGCGATGATCCGTTGCGCATAAAAATCACACAGACGGGAAAGCGCAGCACCATGATGAAAAAGCCCTGCATTAAAAAAATAAGGAGAAAGACGCCCCGCCTTGGTTTTAAATTCACCAAACCGCAACACACCTAGCTCACATGCAAAGGCTATAAACTCTTGGCTTTGGCTTGTATTAATGGCATTTGCATTCATCCAAGACATTCTACATCGACAGGGAAGCGTTATATGCTGCGAGTTATCAGCTTGAATTTAAATGGGATTCGCTCCGCATTACAAAAAGGTGTTGTTGATTGGTTGGCAAAAGAAGCGGCGGATATTGTTTGCGTTCAGGAATTAAAAGCCCACGTTGCGGATATTCCTGCCGTAGTACGAGCGCCGACTTTTTATAATAGCTGCTTTCATGCTGCAGAAAAAAAAGGGTATAGCGGCGTCGGTATTTTTTCCCGCCAAATGCCAGACCGCATTGTCGAAGGGTTTAATAACCTCGAGTTTGACGCTGAAGGGCGTTATATTCAGGCAGATTTTGGCCGCTTGACTGTTATATCGCTGTATCTGCCGTCGGGCTCTAGTTCTGAAGAGCGTCAGTTAGCCAAGTTTCGTTTTTTAGAACAGTTCAAACCGAACCTTGAACAACTCGCGGCAGAAGCCAAAGCTGGTCAGCGGGAAGTTTTGCTGTGCGGTGACTGGAACATTGCACACCAGGAAATCGATCTTAAAAACTGGAAGTCCAACCAAAAAAACTCGGGCTTTTTACCTGAAGAGCGTGTTTGGCTGAGTAAGGTATTTGACGACCTTGGCTGGGTGGATGTTTATCGACACCTGTATCCCACAGCAACGGGCGAAGCCTATACGTGGTGGTCTAACCGCGGTCAGGCTTGGGCAAATAACGTGGGTTGGCGCATTGATTATCAAATCGCAACACCTGGCTTGGCTAAGCTCGCACGCTCCGCCTCAGTTTATAAAGCACAACGATTTTCTGACCATGCACCGCTGATCATCGACTACGACTGGGCTTGGGAATAAACCCAATACCCTGCCCGACAAACTCAACGCATCACAAGAGTACGGTTTAACTCTACTGATCTGTACAGAAGCACAGAACCTGCTGTATCAAATATCAATATTCCTTGCGTAAAGCGCATTTGCCTCGATAAACGCGCGGCGGGGTTCCACTTCGTCACCCATCAAGGTGGTAAATATTTCGTCAGCAGTTATCGCATCATCAATTTGTACACGCAACAGTCTGCGCACGGTAGGATCCATGGTTGTCTCCCATAACTGCTCGGGGTTCATTTCACCCAGCCCTTTATAACGCTGTTTAGTCAGCCCTCGTTCTGCTTCATTTAGCATCCATCGCATGGCTTCTGAAAAACTGCTGACCGCCTGCGATTTTTCGCCACGTCGAATGACGGTTTCTTTACTGATGAGGCCAGAAATCAATTGTGCGGTTTTACGTAGCTGTACGTAATCACCCGACAATAAAAAGTCATCATCTATTTGGCTGGAACGCTGATTACCGTGACGCATGCGCGTTAAGAAAATTGTCCATCGTTCGTGTTTTTCATCAAATCGGACATCTGTCATGATGCTTTGTCCTACTTGCGCGGTGATTTTTTCAGCGCTCGCGCGAGCTTCATTTTCGTTCGTCACATCCAGCGAAATATCAAAAGCAAGCAGGGCGTGTAGCACTTCGCTATCAATGAAATCAGAAAGGCGACGAATCACCGCTTCTGCAAGCAAGTAGCTACGCGCCAACTCGCCTAGTGCATCGCCTTCAATAACTACTAAGCCAGGCCGGGTCTCAAGTTGGGTACCCTCAAGTGCTAAATGAAGCAAGTGCTGGTTTAACTCTTGATCATCTTTAATATAACGTTCGCTCTTGCCATGCTTGATTTTGTAAAGCGGTGGCTGGGCAATATAAATATGTCCCTGTTCAACCAATTGAGGCATTTGGCGATAAAAGAACGTAAGCAGCAAAGTTCGAATGTGGGCGCCATCAACGTCCGCGTCGGTCATGATGATAATGCGGTGGTAGCGTAACTTTTCAAGGTTAAAATCTTCTGAACCAATACCGCAGCCAAGTGCGGTAAGTAAAATAACAATCTGCTCGGATGATATGAGTTTGTCGTAGCGAGCTTTTTCTACATTGAGCACTTTACCGCGTAAGGGCAAAATTGCCTGGAATTTTCTATCACGACCCTGTTTTGCAGATCCACCAGCAGAATCTCCCTCGACTATATATATCTCACATAACGCCGGGTCTTTTTCTTGGCAGTCCGCAAGTTTTCCAGGTAACCCCAACCCATCCAAAACCCCTTTACGGCGCGTCATATCACGTGCTTTACGCGCCGCTTCCCGTGCGCGCGCTGCTTCTACAATTTTTCCTGTGATTATTTT
>DATCQI010000192.1:0-21836 GCA_036569545.1 Rugosibacter sp.
GCAAATAAAACCAGCGGCAGATTTTCTTGTGTGATGGGTGAATGAGGCGAGAGCAAATATACCGGCAGCAGCAAGAGCACGGCCAACATGATCTGCATGTACAGCATTTGCCAGGGAGGCAAGGGCACAGCCCATTTGCGCAGCAGGACGCTATAGGCACCATAGGCAATTGTTCCAATGAGCATCAGCCCGTCACCGATGGAAATCCCTTGACTCATTAAATTAAAGGGCATGCCTTTGGTCACCAGAATCAGAATGCCAAAAATGGATAACGCCGCGCCCACAATCAGCGAAGTTGTTGGCCGCTCTTTGAGCAATAATGTACTGAACAGGATGGTATTCAATGGCATCAAGGAGCCAATCAACCCCATGTTGGTGGCCGATGTGCTGGCTGCTGCATAGTAAGCCAGACTTTGGAAAAGCACCATGCCTAAAAATGAAAATACGATAATTTTTGGCAGATAGTTGACCACAATTGCCCTGTTTGCCCATACTTTGTGTGCCACAAACGGCGTCATGACTAGTCCAGCCAATAACCAGCGGTCAAACGAAATAACACCTGGGTCAATAGCACCGGCAGAAAGTTTGCTCACGATAGTATTGAATGCCCAGATCAAAATGGCGATGAACGGAAACGATAAATATTTTATGGGCATATTTTTGTGTGACATAAGCTGCCTGTGAGTTAAATTATTTCGGTCTGGTTATCCCTCAAGGGGAATTGCTTTGCGGCGTCTCATCAGCGCCGATTTTTTTTTGCGAGCGATCCGTTAATTACACTTGCAATGCGGCGAGTAAGTCTTGCTCTAGTTTAACGAGTGTTCCCGTTTGTGTTAAGGCTTGTCCACTGACTAAAAATACATCTTCAACACGTTCGCCCAAAGTGCCTATTTTTGCCGTGTGTAATTTGATGTGGTGTTCATCCAGCACGTGAGCGATGGCGTAGAGTAATCCGGGGCGATCAACTGCACTGATATTCATCAGATATTGCTCGCCACGCTCGTCTGGACGGATTTCACATGCGGGGGAAATCGGAAAGTGCCGAACCTGGCGCGATAATCGCCCTTCGGGTACAGAAGGCAGTGGTGGCTGGGTAGTCAGCTGCTGTGCCAGATCATGCTCAATCAAGCTGATCATGTCGCGGTAGGCGACCCCAAAGTCGGGGGCGAAAATAATAAAGCTGTCTAATGCGTTGCCATTGCGAGTGGTATGAATGCGAGCATCCAGAATGCTGTATCCAAGGCGTGCGAAAAACCCACACAAACGGGCAAATAGTTGTGGCTGGTCGGGGCAATACACCATGACCTGCAAGCCTTCGCCATCTGGGTTGAGATGGGCGCGAACGACGGGGACCTGGGTGTCGACACAGTGGTAAAGGTGGCGTGTGTGCCAGGCAATGTCTTCGGCATGCTGACGCATGAAATAACTCATATCGAGCTGTTCCCATAATGCTTGCTCAACGCCGTGACGCAAGCCGTAATAGCGCAGAATGCGACGGGCATCTTCTTGTCGTTCAGTGACGCCGGCGAGTTGGGGTATTGCATCACCTGCAAGCAGTTTGGCTGTCATGCGATATAAATCTTCCAGCAATTTGCCTTTCCAGTTATTCCACACTTTTGGGCTGGTGCCGCGAACGTCTGCCACAGTCACCAAATACAGCGCTGTCAAGCGGCGTACATCGCCCACGCGCTGGGCAAAAGTTAAGATGACTTGCGGATCGGAAAGGTCTTGTTTTTGCGCGACTTGCGACATGGTCAGGTGTTCTGCAACCAGGAAGGCCACTAAGTCGGTGTCTTCCTGATCAAGGCCGTGCTCATGGCAAAACGTGGTCGCATCGGCCACACCCAGTGTGGAATGGTCGCCACCACGCCCTTTGGCGATGTCATGAAACAAGGCGGCAAGATAGAGCAGCCAGTGACGTTCAAATCCGGCCATGAGCCGCGAGCAAAATGGATATTCATGGGCAAATTCAGGCATCGTAAAACGCCGCAGATTGCGCATGACTTGCAAAATGTGCTGATCGACGGTGTAGACGTGAAATAAGTCGTGCTGCATCTGTCCAACGATACGGCCAAAGGCAGGCAGGTAACGGCCCAGGATGTCGTATTGATTCATCCAGCGCAGGGCATGAACGAGGTGTGGTTGTTGAAACAGGCTAAGAAACAGCGCGCGATTCGCCGGGTCAGCGCGAAACTGGGCATTGATCCGATGACGCGCCCGCCACAGGGCACGCAAGGTACGGGGTGTCATGCCCTTGATTTCGCCGTGCTGCATTTGCAGCAGAAAACATTCAAGCAGGGCGCTAGGCGAACGCTCGAAGGTGTCGTCCTCGCGCACATCCAGGAGTTCTCGCACTGATTGAAAGTGCGCATTGATGACGATAGGCGCCCCTGTTTGGGCTGGCAGCAGGTGATCCGACAAGGCCTGCATGGTGAGGGTATTGAGTTGGGTGACCAGTTTGGCGGTTTTGTAATAGTGCTGCATCAACACTTCAGAAGCGCGCTTGGCTTCTATTGCCACTATGCCCAGGGTATCGGCAAGTTTTTCCTGGTAATCAAACAGCAGGCGATCTTCGCGGCGGCCTGTTAGCAAATGCAAATGAATGCGTATTTCGCGCAGGTGGTTTTCGCTACGGGCTAACAGTCGTGCTTCAATCGCGGTAATGATGCCAGCGTTCGCCAATGCTTGCCATGTATCACCCAGCTGCGCAGCACGCGCAACCCATTGAATTACCTGCAAGTCACGCAACCCGCCGGGGTTTTCTTTGCAATTGGGTTCAAGGCTATAGGGAGTGTCGTTATAGCGTGCGTAGCGCTCGGCTTGTTCTAATTGCTTGGCTTTGAAAAAAGCAGCAGGATTGAGTGCTTCGCGGAAGCTTTTCTCAAAGTTCTTGTACAGGCTGGCGTCGCCAGTCAGGTAGCGTGCCTCGAGTAGCGAGGTTTGTATCGTGATATCCAGTGCAGATTCTGTCAGGCATTCGCTTACCGAGCGCACGCTGTGACCAATATCCAGTCCGATATCCCACAGAATGCCGACCAAGGCTTCTATTTTTTCTTTGCATGGTGACACATCATCTGACGGGGTGGAGCTATCTGGTTGCAAAATCAGCAAATCGACGTCAGACGCCGGATAAAGCGCGCCACGGCCATATCCCCCGACGGCCACGAGTGCCATGCTGGCTGGCATATCAAGCGCTATCCAAAGGTCGCGCAGGACCTTATCCACCAAGGCTGAACGATTGGCGAGCAGCTCATAGCTATGCGGGTTTTGGCGCCAGACACTGGCTAACTGCGCCTGTGTTGACGCAAGCTGCTGCCGTGTTGCCACGGCGAGTGCGCGCATTCCTTCCATGTCAGGGCGTAATTTTGATATGTTCAGGGCAAGGCGCTGTGCCTGCAGAGAGCGTTAATACTTCGACGCCTGTTTCGGTGACTGTCAGGGTGTGTTCAAATTGAGCAGAAAGGCTGCGGTCTTTGGTTACGATTGACCAGCCATCGGGAAGTTCTGAAATAGCCGCTTTGCCGGCATTGATCATGGGCTCGATAGTAAAAACCATGCCGGGTTCCATGATCGGCCCGCTGTTGGCGCTGCCGTAGTGCAATACTTGGGGTTCCTCATGAAATTTGCGTCCTGTACCGTGCCCGCAAAACTCGCGTACGACTGAAAAACCAGCGGCTTCAGCATATTTTTGAATGGCCGCACCAATGGCACCCAGGCGTACTCCGGGCTTGACTTGTGCAATCCCGATCCACATGCATTCAAAAGTCACTTTGACCAGCCGCTTGGCCAGAATGGATGCGTCACCGACAATAAATGTACGGCTGGTATCTCCGTGCCAACCATTTTTTATGTTCGTGATATCCAGATTGACTATGTCTCCATTTTTCAAGGGCCGATCATTAGGAACGCCATGACACACCTGATGGTTGATCGAGGCGCAGATGGATTTTGGGAAAGGCGTATGCCCTGACGGGGCGTAGTTGAGTGGTGCGGGAATGCAATTTTGGACATTCACCGTGTAGTCATGGCAAAGCCGATCCAGCTCGGCTGTTGTTACGCCGGGTTTAACAAAGGGTTCAATGTAATCCAGCACCTCAGCGGCAAGACGGCAAACCTCGCGCATTTGGACAATGTCGTCAGGGGTTTTAATGGAAATGGACATGAGAAATCAGCGGAGGCGATAAAGAGAATCATTTTAACCGCGCATTGTCTTATTCTGCACACGGGCAGCCCAAGGATACCTGCTTCGCGGCGTATTGCCAGCGCCGACTTTCCAGTGGTGAACGCAATGCAGGGGGTGGATACGTCGCTAACGGATGTGCTTGCATCTCATGTGACAGGGCGGATAGAATAGCAGTTCTGTCCGGGATGTTCCTGAACAGAAATCCACACGCCTGGCACCGATAGGGTGGCGTTTGCAAGAGGAAACCCTTGCAGAGCAGCACGGCCGGGCGGCGGTTTAACCCAATCGGAGATACTCGATGAGCACTACTATGCGCCAAATGTTGGAGGCCGGCGTTCATTTCGGCCACCAAACTCGTTTCTGGAATCCCAAGATGGCCCCCTATATTTTCGGCCATCGCAACAAAATCCATATTGTTAACCTTGAGAAAACCTTCGTTAAATACAACGAAGCAATGGCGTTCGTACGCAAGCTGGCCGCCAAAAAAGGCACAGTACTTTTCGTCAGCACGAAACGTCAGGCGCGCGAGATTATCGCTGAAGAGGCCACGCGTTGCGGTATGCCTTATGTTGATGATCGCTGGCTCGGCGGCATGATGACTAACTTCAAGACCTTGAAACTCTCTGTCAAGCGTTTACATGAGCTAGAACAGATGGAAACTGACGGTGGCTTGGCCAAGTTGTCTAAAAAAGAAGGCCTCACTTTGCAACGTGAGATGGACAAGCTTAGAAAGTCCATCGGCGGTATTAAAAACATGGCCGGTTTGCCCGATGCGATTTTTGTCATTGATGTGGGTTATCACAAAATTGCCATCACTGAAGCCAGCAAGCTTGGTATTCCGTTGATTGGCGTGGTGGATACCAATCACTCACCCGAAGGCGTGACTTACGTTATTCCTGGTAATGATGACTCTACACGTGCTATTCGTTTGTATGCGCGTGGCGTTGCTGATGCCATTCTGGAAGGTAAAAATCAGGCTATGGGCGATCTTGTCCAAGAGTTGGCTGGTGATGAAGAGTTTATTGAAGTTGATGATGAGGGTGCGTCTGCCACATAATTTGCTAACGTAGCTCATGGCGGGGAGGACATTGGTAATTTAGTCACTCCCCGTTTTTTGATGTCGATTTTTTGTGTAATGTTTCTGAATCTGGAGTCAAGCAATGGCAGAAATTACCGCAGGTATGGTCAAAGAATTGCGCGAAAAGACCGATGCACCCATGATGGAGTGCAAAAAAGCGCTAACAGAAGCCGCTGGTGATATGGATAAAGCAGAAGAAATTCTGCGCGTTAAGCTCGGTAGCAAGGCATCCAAAGCGGCAAGCCGGGTCGCAGCTGAAGGTGTGGTTGCCCTGCACATCAGTGCTGATGGCAAATTGGGTAGCATTCTGGAAATTAATTCTGAAACTGATTTTGTTGCCAAGAACGATGATTTTCTGAAGCTGGCCGCCGATTGCGCCGCTTTGGTTGCTACAAAAAATCCGGCCGATATTGCTGCATTATCTGCGCTGGAATTGGGTGGCAGTACTGTTGAGTCGCTGCGCACTGCTTTGGTCGGGAAGATTGGCGAAAACATGAGCTTGCGCCGTTTTGCGCGTTTTGAGGCAAAGGGGAAGTTGGCTTCGTATATTCACGGCGGCTCGAAAATCGGTGTTCTGGTGGATGTCGTGGGTGGCGATGAGTCTCTGGCTAAAGATATTGCGATGCATATCGCAGCATCTAAACCGAAGTCACTGGATGCCTCCGGAGTTTCTGCTGAACTATTGGAAACTGAGCGCCGTATTGCCATCGAAAAAGCGCGAGAATCAGGCAAGCCTGAAGCCATGCTGGAAAAAATTGCTGAAGGCACTGTGCAGAAGTATTTGCGCGATGTCACCTTGCTGGGCCAAGTGTTCGTCAAAGCCGCAGATGGCAAACAAACCATTGAACAGCTTTTGAAGGCCAAAGGCGCTTCTGTTGCCAGCTTTACCCTGTATGTCGTGGGTGAAGGCATTGAGAAAAAGGTGACGGACTTTGCCGCTGAAGTCGCTGCCCAGGCCGCTGCTGCTGCAGGTAACAAGTAATACATGGCCGCGCCAAAATTTCGCCGTATTTTGCTCAAGCTCTCGGGTGAAGCACTGATGGGAGATGATGCGTATGGCATCAATACCCTGATGCTCAATAGCATTGTGGCTGAAATTAAAGGCGTGGTTGATCTGGGCGTTGAAGTTGGTGTGGTTATTGGCGGGGGTAATATTTTCCGTGGCATGTCGGGCGTGGCTACCGGAATGGACCGAACGACGGCTGATTACATGGGCATGCTGGCGACAGTGATGAACGGGATGGCTTTGTCAGATGCGATGCGTCAGGCCGGACTTGGCGCTCGGGTGCAGTCGGCACTCAATGTTGAGCAGGTCGTTGAGCCTTATATTCGTGGCAAGGCTATTCGGTACCTTGAGGAAGGCAAAGTTGTTATTTTTGCGGCGGGTACGGGTAATCCCTTCTTTACAACAGATACTGCGGCGGCCTTGCGCGGTGCGGAAATAGGCGCAGAAATTGTATTGAAGGCGACAAAGGTTGATGGGATCTATACCGCGGATCCTAAAAAAGATGCTGCGGCAACGCGTTTTGTGCGTATCAGTTTTGATGAGGTTATGCAACGCAATCTCGCCGTTATGGATGCTACCGCTTTTGCCTTGTGTCGAGACCAAAAACTGCCGATCAATGTATTTTCAATTTTTAAATCAGGTGCACTTTTGCGTGTGGTGATGGGCGAAGACGAAGGAACACTGGTTCACGTTTAAACTCGTTAGGCCATGTGCAGGCACGTATTCAGGAGTTTAATTCAGGAGTTTTTTGATGATCCCCGAGCTGAAAAAAATCACCGAACAAAAGATGCAAAAGAGTTTGGAGTCGCTGCAGGCCGATCTGGCGAAAGTGCGCACCGGTCGAGCACATACAGGCATATTGGATCATGTTCAAGTGGATTATTATGGTTCGCCAATGCCAATCAACCAAGTAGCTAATATCACGTTGCTCGATGCGCGAACCATTGGTGTTCAGCCATGGGAAAAGCCTATGGTACCCAAAGTTGAAAAGGCCATCCGTGATGCTGATCTAGGGCTCAATCCTGCGACGCAAGGTGACGTGATTCGTGTGCCGATGCCCGCTTTGACCGAAGAGCGTCGTCGTGACTTGATCAAGGTTGTAAAACATGAAGGTGAAAATACCAAGATCGCGATACGTAATTTGCGCCGCGATGGCAATACGCACCTTAAGGATGCGTTGAAGAATAAAGAGATTTCTGAAGATGATGAGCGTCGCGCACAAGATGATGTCCAGAAGCTGACAGACCGCTATGTGCTTGAGGTGGACAAGCTGCTAGCTGATAAAGAAAAAGATTTGTTGGCAGTTTGACGTGCTTTGACCCACGGTATTTTCTTTTTCCTGCACTGAACTGAGAAGAAACTTTAATGGCAAAGTTCACGAGCTCAACCCAGGTTATCCCTACTGTCAGTGATGTCCCGCGCCATGTTGCCATGATTATGGACGGCAACGGACGCTGGGCAAAAAAACGTTTCTTGCCGCGAGTAGCAGGTCATAAGCGAGGTGTCGATACCGTTCGCGCGATGGTAAAAGCCTGCATTGTGCAAGGGATTGAGTACCTGACTCTGTTCGCTTTTTCTTCGGAAAACTGGCGCCGGCCCGCCGATGAAGTCTCGTTTTTGATGAATCTTTTTGTTACTGTGCTACAGGGCGAAATCAGCAAACTCCATGAGAACGGTGTGTGTTTGCATATCGTGGGTGACTTGCAAGCTTTTGAGCCACGGCTACTCGCTTTGATTCGCGAAGGAGAGGCGCTTACCGCCAGCAATACGCGTCTGACGCTGACAATCGCTGCTAACTATGGTGGCCGCTGGGATATCTTGCAGGCGGCTAATCAGTTAGCGTTGGCTCATCCTGAAAAAATCGGGCATTACACCGAGGCTGATCTGATTCCTCACTTGATGATGGCTTATGCACCTGAGCCCGATCTATTCATACGCACGGGGGGTGAGCAGCGCATCAGCAATTTTTTACTATGGCAATTGGCCTATAGCGAATTTTATTTCACTGATACATTGTGGCCTGACTTCACTGAGGCTGCGTTAAGTGAAGCAATTTACTCTTACCAGCAGCGCGAGCGCCGTTTTGGGCGAACTGGCGATCAGACAAACGATCAAGCAGACTCGACCGCCGTATCGCCAGCGCCGACTTTATGAGTTTTCTATATTATCAATGACTTTGTCATTGATAAAACATATCAAACGGCATGTCCAATCTTGAGCGACGAGTAATCACTGCACTATGCTTGGTCGCTGGATTGGGTGTAGTGTTGTTTACATTTCCCGCTAGCGCAGCAGTGCTCGCTTTTACAGTGATTGCTGCTTGTGCCGCCTGGGAGTGGGGCGGCTTGATGCGGCAAGATCAACCGGCGCGCATCATGTATGCTTTCGTTTTACTGCTGTTCTGCTGGCAAGTGCATATTTTTTCTGCAACATTGACGCCCATTCTCCTGACTATTTCTGTGGTGTTCTGGGTAGTGATCGTGCCTTTTTGGTTGTGGCGAAAATGGACACTGAGCGGGAATGATTTTTTTGGCTATCTCATGGGTATTCTGGTGATTTTGCCCACATGGTCTGCCATGGTGTTTTTATACAATGTCAGCCCGTGGGTGTTATTGGCCACGATGGCAATTGTTTGGGTTGCAGATATCGGGGCGTATTTCACGGGACGCGCATTGGGCCGGCACAAACTGGCACCCCTCATCAGCCCGGGTAAAACCTGGGAAGGGGTTGCCGGGGCACTGTTGGGTGTAGGGATCTATGGTCTATGTTTACTGGTTTATTTACCAGAGCAGGGTGCCTTGCATTGGAGTTTTTTGATTTTTGTTTTGCCATTGCTGACTGCAGTTAGTGTATTGGGTGATTTATTCGAATCACTATTAAAACGTCAAGTGGGTCTCAAGGATAGTAGCGGGCTTTTGCCTGGACATGGAGGCGTGTTGGATCGCATCGACAGCTTGACATCCACTTTGCCACTAGCTGCATTTGTGTTCTATTTTTTCGTATGATGAATCTGACTATTCTCGGTGCAACAGGCTCCATTGGTGTGAGCACACTCGATGTTGTGGCACGTCACCCAGATCGTTATAAAGTCTTTGCACTCAGTGGTCATACCCGCGTCGATCTGCTTGCTGAACAGTGTCACGCATTTAAGCCCGCTTATGCGGTGGTTGGCAGTGCGATGGATGCGCAACGGTTGATACATCTGCTTTCGGCGGGTGGAGTTAACACCCAGGTTTTGCATGGTACTGAGGCCTTGGCACAGATTGCCAGTCTGCCGGAAGTGGACACGGTAATGGCAGCTATTGTCGGTGCGGCAGGCCTTATGCCCACACTGGCTGCGGTGAGCGCTGGCAAACGCGTTTTGCTGGCCAATAAAGAAGCGCTGGTCATGGCGGGTGATATTTTCATGGCAGAAGTGCGTCAATCGGGCGCGTGTTTGTTACCAATCGACAGTGAACACAATGCGATATTTCAATCCATGCCCGCAGGATATGCGGGAGATTTTTTTCCTGCGGGAATCAGCCGCATTCTGCTCACGGCATCAGGAGGACCATTTCGTGATATCAAGATAGAAGCGCTATCGAATGTGACGCCGGAGCAAGCGGTAGCCCACCCCAAATGGGTCATGGGAAGAAAAATATCTGTTGATTCGGCAACCATGATGAACAAGGGCCTCGAAGTTATCGAGGCGCATTGGTTGTTTAACGCGCCAGCGGATCGTATCGAGGTAGTGATTCACCCACAAAGTGTTATTCATTCGCTGGTTGAATATGCCGATGGCTCTGTGCTCGCTCAACTGGGTAATCCGGATATGCGAACTCCGATTGCACATGCCCTGGCTTGGCCGCAACGCATCGATTCCGGTGTGCAAAAACTCGATTTGTTTGCCATAGGTCAGCTCACTTTCGAGCGTCCCGATCTGGTACGCTTTCCTTGCCTTGGTTTGGCGTACCAGGCCTTGCGGGCGGGCGGGAATGCACCTGCCGTGCTGAATGCGGCTAATGAAGTTGCAGTGAGCGCATTCCTGGCAGGGCAGTTGCCCTTCCTTAAAATTGCCGCAGTGATTGCTGAAGCGCTAGAGGCCGTGCCACTGGGTGCTGTGACAACGATAGATGCCGTTATGGCGGCCGATCATCAGGGGCGAGTTGCAGCAACACGTGCTTTGGCTGCTTGCGAAGAATAAGGAGTATCTAGTGAATTTTCAAATGATTGTATTCTATGCGGGCGCTTTTTTACTGGCGCTGGGCCTGTTGGTCCTGGTGCATGAGTTTGGCCATTATCTTGCTGCACGCCGGTGCGGGGTCAAAGTATTACGATTTGCGATTGGTTTTGGGCCGATCATGTGGTCGCGTCGTTTGGGTAGTGATCAAACGGAATGGGCCATAGGGCTGTTGCCCCTGGGTGGCTATGTGAAAATGCTTGATGAGCGCGAGGGTGATGTTGCTGCTAGCGAATTACCGCGCGCTTTTAACCAGCAAACTGTTGGTCGCCGCGCCTTTATTGTTGTTGCGGGACCTGTCGCTAATTTGCTGTTGGCCATTTTTCTTTACTGGCTGGTATTCATGGCGGGCATGACCGAATTAAAGCCGCGCCTGGGTGTCCCGCCGCAAGGTAGCCCAGCGGCTGTTGCCGGAATTGAAGCAGGTGTCACCGTGCTTGTCGTGAATGGCAAATCCATTGCCAGCTGGCAGGATTTACGCTGGGAAGTCATGCGACAAACAATGAACATGGCAGCGCTGGAACTCAGTGGCACGACACATCAGGGAAGATCAGTGCTGTACCACCTTGATAATCTGAGGTTTTCACTCGCCGAGACGGAAAAAGATCCCCTGACTCCTTTGGGTTTGCTACTGTACAGGCCGTCTTTGCCTGCGATCGTCGGGCAGATTATGCCGACCTCTGCCGCTGCCATCGCGGGTTTTCATACGGGAGATCGGGTGCTGGAAATTGATGGCAAAATAATTTCCGAATGGGCTGATGTTGGCGCTATTGTGCGAAATTCTGTCGGACGGCCTCTGGTTTTTACTATTGATAGGGCAGGGCAGCGGATGACACTGACAGCAACTCCTCAGCTGAGCGGAGAGGGCGAGGCGCGTATCGGCCGGCTCGGGGTGGCTGTTAAGGAGGATGCATCAGCTATGCGTGACATGACCACCCTGATTCGTTATAACCCATGGGAAGCCGCGACTCGTGCGGTAGTTAAAACATGGGATACCGCGATTATCAGTTTGCGCATGATGGGACGCATGCTCACAGGAGAACTGTCCTGGAAAAATCTTTCCGGCCCCGTTACCATTGCCGATTACGCAGGCCAAACAGCACGTCTTGGACTGAGCTATTACCTTAGCTTTGTCGCGCTGATCAGTATCAGTCTTGGTGTCCTTAATCTGCTGCCTGTTCCGGTTCTGGATGGGGGGCATTTAATGTATTATCTCGCAGAATTCATCAAGGGAAAGCCGCTCTCTGATCGAGTTTTGGCGATTGGGCAGCAGGCAGGTTTCATCTTGCTGACACTGCTTATGTTGTTTGCTTTTTATAACGACTTTAACCGGCTTTTTTCTGGTTGATATTTCGGCTATTTATCTAGTTCATTTGCGTCTTTATCCAAAAAATAACAATGAATAAAAAATTACTTGCTGGCTTGGTTTCAGCTTTACTGGCGCGTGCTGTTTTTGCATTCGAACCGTTTCAAATCAAAGATATTCGTGTTGAAGGAATTCAGCGCACGGAAGCGGGCACCGTGTTCTCGTATCTGCCCGTCAAGATTGGCGACACGATCAATGATGAAAAAGCAGCCAGCGCGATCAAAGCACTATTTGCCACCGGATTTTTTAAAGACGTTCGTCTTGAAATTGATGGCCAGATATTAGTGGTTGTACTCGAAGAACGCCCGGCTATCGCGACGCTTGATTTTGTTGGGCTGAAGTCGTTGAAGGCCGAAGACCTTAAAAAGGGTTTGCGTGATATCGGACTTGCCGAGTCGCGTATTTTTGATCGTGCGATGGTGGAGCGTGCCGAGCAAGAGCTTAAACGTCAATTTCTCTCGCAAGGCCGCTATGCCGTGGATGTCAAAGTGACGGTCACCCCGCTCGAACGTAATCGTGTGGCAATCAAGTTTATTGTGAATGAAGGTGAAGTTGCCAAAATCAAGCAGATCAATATTGTCGGCGCAAAGGCCTATAAAGATAGCGATCTTCTCAAACTGATGGCACTGAGCACCTCGGGCTGGTTTACATGGTATACGAAAAACGACCAGTACTCGAAGCAAAAGCTTTCAGGCGATCTGGAAACGCTGCGTTCTTACTACATGAATCAGGGTTACCTCGAATTCAATGTCGAATCGACCCAAGTGTCTATTTCTGCTGACAAGCAGGATATTTACATCACAATCAATATCAGCGAAGGCGAGAAATACACTATTTCAACAGTCAAGTTAGCAGGGACTCTTTTGTTGCCAGAAGCCGAACTGCTGAAGTTGGTAAAGATGAAACCAGGCGATGTTTTTTCGCGGGAGGCGATGACTGAAACAACGAAAGCGATCAGTGATCGATTAGGGGATGATGGTTATGCTTTTGCCAATGTCAATGCGGCACCTGAACTCAATAAAGAAAAGCGTCAAGTTGCGTTTACGTTGATGGTTGATCCAGGTCGGCGTGTTTATGTGCGACACATCAATGTGCTAGGAAACACGAGAACCCGCGACGAAGTTATTCGCCGCGAAGTTCGTCAGATGGAATCAGCCTGGTATAACGGTGAGCGCATTAAAAAGTCACGTGATCGCGTGGATCGTCTGGGCTATTTTGAAGACGTGACTATGGAGACACCTGCTGTTGCCGGGACAACAGATCAAATTGATGTGGATTTGAAAGTGAAAGAAAAACCTACCGGTAGCATCTCGTTGGGTGCGGGGGTTGCTGCCGGTACTGGCGTGACTCTATCGGGCGCCGTCCAGCAGGAAAACGTTTTTGGCAGCGGTAAGCACATTGCCGTACAGGTGAGTACCAGTAAGTCCAATCGCGTGTTGTCTTTATCGCATACCGACCCTTATTACACCGTGGATGGCGTTAGTCGTGGCTTTGATATTTATGTTCGCCGAACAGATACCTCCTCTCTTCTTGTGAGTAGCTTTACGGCGGATTCTGCCGGTGGCGGTGTGCGCTATGGGGTGCCGATAGGCGAAGACAACTATCTTTTCCTCGGCTTGTCTGCTGATCATACGAATTTAAAAATAGGCACTTATTCGGCGCAGCGGTATATTGATTACGTCAATAAATTTGGTTCCGCAAGCAACACCTTATCCGGCACCGTGGGCTGGCAAAGGGATGAGCGTGACAGTTTGCTGTATCCGACCAAAGGCATTTTGAATAGCGTCAGCCTCGAAGTCGCATTACCGGGCAGTACTGCAACATATATGCGTGGAACATATAAACACCAAAGCTTCTCGCGCCTGAATGACACTTTTACGCTCGCATTAACTGGCGAACTTGGCATAGCGAGAGCCTACGGGAATAAAGAAGTGCCTTTCTTCAAAAATTTCTATGCGGGCGGGATTGGTTCTGTGCGTGGGTTTGAATCCAACAGTTTGGGACCAAGAGATGTACTGACAGGTGATTTTTTAGGGGGCACCAAGCGCGTGACAGGCAGTACCGAGCTATTATTTGGTTTGCCAGGGGCTAAGCAGGATCGCTCATTCCGCTTCAGTGCTTTCGTTGACGCGGGCGGGGTATTTGGTGAAGGTGAAAAGCTTTCTTCGAGTAATTTCAGGGCTAGTACAGGTCTTTCTGCTTCATGGAATTCGCCGGTAGGCCCGCTTAAATTTTCTTTTGCTAAACCGCTTAACAAAAAACCGGACGATAAAGTTCAATCCTTCCAGTTTCAGTTAGGCTCTACTTTTTAAAAATCGACTTTTCGAGACTGTCATGCTGAAAAATATTGTGATTAGTGGCATTGCGTTGCTCATGCTGTGTGGTGCGGCACATGCCGAAACTAAAATTGGTTTTATTAATAACCAACGAATTTTGGCGGAGTCACCACAGGCCGCCAAAGCGAAAAAAAGAATAGAAAAAGATTTTGAGAAGCGCGATCAAGAGTTGCAGCGCATGGTGAAGCAGCTACAGACGCTACAGGAATCATTAGATAAAAATTCGCCAACTTTGGCGGAGGCTGATCGGCGTGCCAAAGAACGTGAATTGGCGGATTTGACCCGTGACCTTCAGCGTAAGCAACGTGAGTTCCGTGAAGATCTCAGTCAACGTCAAAATGATGAAATGGCGGCTATTTTTGAGCGGATAAACAAAGCGATTAAACAGATTGCTGACACTGAAAAGTTCGACATCATTCTGCAAGAGGCCGTTTATTTCAACCAGCGCATCGACATTACCGACAAGGTAATTAAAGCGTTGGGCGATGGCACGAAGTAGGTTGGCTTGACCGTGGTATTGCGGCTCGGTGAGATTGTTGCTCGTCTTGGGGGCGAAATAGTCGGTGCTGGTGATACGGCGAATTTATTTGATTTGTCCAATATTTCCATTGTGCGTGTTGCACCGCTGGAAACTGCCGGCCCTGGCGACTTGTCTTTTTTATCGAATCCGAAATATCGCGCCTTGCTGAGCCATACGCGCGCATCCGTTGTGGTCATGGCGCAGCCTGCCGATGCGATAACCACAGATTCTGTGAATTCAAATGCATTTGCAGCCATTATCACGCCACAACCGTACTTGTATTACGCCCGTGTTGCTCAGTGGTTATCGCCTGCGCCTGGCATTGCTCCAGGAATTCACGCCAGTGCAGTCGTTGCAGGTCAAGTGGCAGCTTCAGCCTCTGTTGGTCCGTATGTGACGATAGGTGCTGGCGCCAAAATTGGCGAAGGTGTAGTGATATGTGCACATTGCAGTATTGGTGAAAATGTTGTTATTGAGGCGGCAACGCGCGTGGCGCCACATGTAACTATTTATGCTGGATGCGAAATTGGTGCGCGATGTATCATTCATTCAGGCGTGGTCATTGGTGCGGATGGATTTGGTTTTGCCCGAGAATCCGCGGGTGCCTGGGTGAAAATTCCGCAAAATGGACGTGTTGTGATTGGCGAGGATGTTGAAATTGGTGCCAACACCACAATCGATCGCGGTGCGCTGGGCGATACCATCGTGGGTAATGGCGTCAAGCTGGATAACCAGATTCAGATTGGGCATAACGTGAAGATTGGTACGAACACCGCCATTGCAGGCTGTGTGGGTGTTGCGGGCAGTGCCAGCATCGGCGCGCGTTGCAGTATCGGCGGTGCTGCCATGATACAGGGCCATTTGACACTCGCTGACGATGTGGTGGTGACTACCGGCACTTTGGTCACGAAGTCGATCACGCGTGCCGGGACTTATAGCGGGTCCTCTCCGTTTCTTGCCCACGCTGACTGGCTAAGAAATTTTTCGCATCTGCGCCATCTTGATGCAATGGCCGATAAAATTCGCGCCCTTGAACAACGGCTTCTAGCCATGGAGAAAAAGTCATGAGCGAAGACAACTCGGGCAAATTGAATGCTACTCAGATGGACATTCATCAAGTCCTGAATTACTTACCGCATCGCTACCCGTTTTTGCTGATTGATCGTGTGCTGGAAGTTATTCCCGGTGAGCGTATCAGCGCGCTGAAAAACGTCAGCATCAATGAGCCTTTTTTCCCGGGCCATTACCCCCATCATCCAGTGATGCCAGGTGTTCTGGTGATTGAAGCCATGGCACAAGCAGCGGCGATTTTGTCATTCAAGACGCTTGGCCAATTGCCTGACGACAATTCGGTTTACTATTTTGTCGGCATTGATAATGCGCGCTTCAAAAAACCTGTCAGTCCTGGTGATCAGCTGCTGATCGACGTCAAGCTGCTGCTTAACAAGCGCGGCATCTGGAAATATTCGGCCGTTGCACGAGTTGATGGCACCACTGTTGCTGAGGCTGATTTGATTTGTTCGGTCAAACCCAGCGGCCTTGCACTTCCTTCGGTCGCATGACTGCTATTCATCCCACTGCCATTATTCACGCCAACGCGAAGCTGGGCAAGGACGTTACTGTGGGTCCCTATTCCCTCATCGGCGAGCATGTCGAGATCGGCAACAATACTGTCATTGGTCCGCATGTTGTTGTCACCGGGCATACCTCGATTGGCAAAGACAACCGGATATTCCAGTTTTGCTCGATAGGCGAAGTGCCGCAAGACAAAAAATATGCGGGCGAACCCACGCGGCTTGAAATTGGCGATCGCAATACTATCCGCGAATGCTGCACATTCAACTGCGGTACAGCGCAAGACGTGGGCGTGACCCGCATGGGCAATGACAATTGGATTATGGCGTATGTGCATGTCGCCCATGATTGCCAAATCGGCAACCACGTGATTTTTGCCAACAGCACGCAGCTTGCAGGCCATGTGCATATTGGTGACTGGGTCATACTTGGAGGCTTTACCGGGGTGCACCAGTTCGTGAGAATTGGCGCCCATGGCATGACATCGGTTAGCTCTGTTTTATTGCAGGATATGCCGCCGTATGTCATGGCAGCGGGTAGCCCGGCGCAACCGCGGAGTATTAACACCGAAGGCTTGAAACGGCGGGGGTTTTCACCCGTTGCCATTGCGGCGATTCGTCGCGCTTTTAAAACTCTGTACAAAAAAGGCCTCTCATTTGAAGAAGCCAGTGCAACGATTGCAGCAGAAGCCTTGACGGTGCCTGAGCTAGATGTACTGGCAAACTTTCTTGCTCAGCCTGGTCGAGGAATTATCCGCTGATGGCGCGCATTGCAATGGTTGCTGGCGAAGCGTCCAGCGACCAATTAGCGGCACATCTTATCGCCGCACTGAAGCCTCAATTGTCCGACGCCAGTTTTTATGGCATAGGCGGGCCAAAAATGCAGCGTGAGGGATTTGATTCGCGCTGGCCAGCTGAAAAGCTTGCCGTACGGGGCTACTTCGAGGCCTTGCGCAATTATCGCGAGATTGCCCGCATGCGTCGCCAATTGCTCAAAACCTTGCTCAAAGATCGCCCGGATATTTTTATTGGTGTTGATGGCTACGACTTCAATGTGTGGCTGGAAAAAAAGCTCAAGCGGGCAGGTATTCCTACTGTACATTTTGTGAGCCCTTCGATTTGGGCCTGGCGCAAAAGCCGATTGACAAAAATCGTTAAATCCATATCGCATATTTTGGCCTTGTATCCTTTTGAGCCAGCGCTGTATGCGCAAACATCAGTCAGATGCAGTTATGTAGGTCATCCCATGGCCGATGTGATTCCACTGCAAACCAATCGGGATGCCATGCGTGTGCGCCTGGATATTCCGCTGGATCAGCAAGTGATCGCGTTGTTGCCTGGCAGTCGCCAGGCAGAGCTGCACTACATGGCAGAAACCTTTATTGCGATGGCCCAATTGCTGCATGAAAGAAATCCCAACGTACTGTTTTTAGTACCCATGGCTACGGGTCAAACCCGGTTGCAATTTGAAACCGCTCTGTGGAAACTCAAGGCAAATGAGCTGCCGTTAAAGATAATGTTTGGCCATTCACTCGATGCGCTTGCCGCATGCGATGTGGCTTTGGTCGCCAGTGGTACGGCGACACTGGAAGCTGCGCTGGTCGGTCGTCCGATGGTGATTACCTACAAAATATCACCGTGGTCGTGGCGTCTCATGCGCCATATGGGTTACCAGCCATGGATCGGTTTACCCAACATTCTGGCTGGTCGTTTTGTTGTGCCTGAGTTTTTGCAAGATGATGCAACACCAGAAAATTTGGCCCAGGCTGTGGGGAATTTACTGGCCGATCAAAAAACGCAGATAGCGATACAGCGTGTGTTTGCCGATATTCATATTCAGCTACGACAAAATACGGCCCAAAAAGCGGCCGCTGCTATTCTGCCGTATCTGCAAAAAAAATCGCAAATGGCATGAGCGAAAAACTCCAGATGGTTCAGCTCTCGGTGGTGCAACTGATCTGCGGCGTAGATGAAGCAGGCCGCGGCCCGTTAGCAGGCCCTGTATATGCGGCAGCAGTGATTCTCGATCCGGCGCGGCCGATTGATGGCCTGGATGATTCGAAGAAATTGAGCGAGAAAAAACGCGAGCGCTTGGCGCTGGAAATCCGTGAAAAAGCACTCGCTTTTGGCATCGCTTTCGCTACTGTTGAAGAGATTGACCAGATCAATATTCTGCAAGCCACGCTGCTCGCCATGCGCCGAGCGGTTGATGCTTTGCCATTACAGCCAACACAAGCATTGATCGATGGCAATCGCTGTCCGCAACTCGCTATGCCATCGCGTGCCATCATTGGCGGCGATGCGCTGGAACCTGCCATCTCGGCCGCATCTATACTTGCCAAAACCGCGCGCGATGCGGAAATGCTGCGTATTCATGCCGACTATCCGCACTACGCCCTGGATCGGCACAAGGGCTATGACACCGTAGCGCATCGGGCTGCGCTAGAGATACACGGCCCGGCTTATTTTCATCGAAAAAGTTTTGCGCCGGTGCGTGCTCTTCTGAAAAAGCTGTGAACGCGCTGCGCCTTATTACCTCACGCGCCAACCCGGTATTCAAAGCCCTGAGCTTATTGGCGAGTGATTCGCGCACCCAGCGTCGCGAAGGGCGGGCGCTGGCCGATGGAATTCATCTGGTCACTAGCTGCTTGGCCCATGGCATGACCGTGCATCAACTCTTGGTGAGCGAAAGCGGGCAACGCCACCCGGAAATTGCTGCGCTGATGGCCCATGCAACTGAAACAAAAGAGACTGAGTGCCTGCTGCTGAGTGACGCCTTGTTTCGTGAACTCTCCGGTGTGGCAACGCCGACGGGCATTGCGGCAGTAATTGATATTCCACAAATGAGTCAAGGTGAGACGCTCACGAGTGACGTGGTCATGCTGGATGCCATTCAGGATGCAGGCAATGTGGGCACGATATTGCGTACGGCTGCCGCTGCAGGGATACGTGACGTGATGCTTGGCCCCGGCTGTGCAGGCGCATGGACGCCACGTGTGCTGCGCGCAGGGCAGGGTGCGCATTTTGTCTTGCGCATTCATGAGCAAGCTGATTTGCTGGCGATGCTCACTCAATGTCGCGGCATATCCGTTGCCACGGTGGCTTGCGATGGGGCCAGTCTTTACTCAATGGATTTACGTCCACCCGTGGTGTGGCTGTTGGGCAATGAAGGTGCAGGGCTTTCTGCTCCGTTGATGGCGGCAGCGCAGCAGCGAGTGACAATACCGCTGGCTGGGTCAACCGAATCACTCAATGTTGCCGCTGCGGCGGCAATATGTTTGTTCGAAGCGGTGCGTCAGCGGCAATAGAGGCAATAAAGATAATAGTGGCGTATTACCAGCGCCGACTTTTTAGTCAAAATGGCTGCCAGGCACCATTTTGATAGACGACATGATCGTCAAGATGGACTGTTTCGGTGATGGCAAATACATCCACATGATGCCTCGCGGTGGCGCGGCGGATCTGGGACTTGTTGTAAAGCCCGTGCTTGGCGCCGAGCGACAAATGGATGCCGCACATGCGCTCATAGGTGCCAATATCGCTCACCGTTTTATCCTGAGTCAGTGCGCGATTCATGCCAAAGCCCAACTCGCGTACCCAGATTTCGCCCTCATCGGCGCGGATATTGGCGAGCACCTGGTCGAACTCCGGCGTGGAGTCGAAGACCTCGGTAACCCGCCCCTTGGTGATCGCCAGCGTGATGGGCTTTTCCGGCTTGTTTACAGCGAATGCGGTGTCGCCAAAAATAAAAATACGCACGCGGCCATTGACAGATTCCAAATCTTGAGATTCTGTAAATACCTCGCCAATGGGAAATTGCCCGCCCACATTTTTCATGTGCCGGTAATCGCCTACGTTCAGCTTGGCGGATTCAAATGGCGCAGCAAAAAACAGCTGCTCGCCACCGCTGTTTATCATGCCGGACTGCGCATTATCAATCCGGGCCTTGAGTGCATGGCCGACGTCACGATAATATGCGGGGTCGTAGGCGAGTGCCTCAATGTAGTGGAGTGCCTCCATTTCCCGCATGCGCGAGAGATGCGGGTGCTCAATGACTTTCAGTGAACGTTTGAAAAGCTCGATGCGAATGCGGTAAGCCTCAAGACGAAAGCTGGTCGATTGAATCAACACCACCAAATCTCCAGGCGCAAGCAAATCAATGGCCGCGAGAATCTCCTCAGGTGATATCGCATCAAAGTCGATGAAACCTGCGGCTGGAAGACTGTTGCGGTAAGCCTCGGTCAGCGCAATCGCGAGATCGCATTGTGAATCGGATACCACCAACGCGGCCTGCGAGTGCCGATGTTCAATTGCCAGTGAAAGAATGTCTTGTAGATGCTTTGTCGCGGTATCAATGACTGTTTGGGATAGAGGCGTCATGGTGCTAGGCTTGATTGAATGTTATTCATGATATCTATATTTCCCGTTCTCCCGGTTCAAATGGGTGTTTCACGGTACTGGCTACAGTAACAAAATAGGTGAACAAGACATGATCGCCGTTTTACCAGCGCCGATTTTTCGTCGCGCACTAGCCGTGCGTCAATACCCTGCCGCCAACCCTGTATTCCGCCGTGGATCGATGGCACCGTAGAAGCGGTTGTTGCCGCGCGGTTTGCCGCCGAGCGCAGGTGCGCCAATCAAAATGCCGGCGGCGTGGTTTGCTGGTTGCGGGTTGCCCAGCTTGTGGCCCATGTTGACCAGCAGCTTCTTTGTGTCGGGGCTGAGCGCGAAGTTCTCCACTTCGGTGATATCCGGGAGCCATTGCTGATGGAAGCGTGGGGCATCGACGGCTTCCTGAATATTCATGCCATAGTCGATGACATTGATAATCGAAAGTACCACCACGGTAATGATGCGGCTGCCACCCGGTGTGCCGATCACCATCACTGGTTTGCCATCGCGCGAGACGATGGTTGGGCTCATCGAGCTCAACGGCCGTTTGCCTGGCGCTATGGCGTTGACTTCACCCTGCACCAAGCCAAACAGATTGGGTACGTCGGCTTTGATGGTGAAGTCGTCCATTTCGTTGTTGAGCAGAATGCCGGTTTTCCCTGCCATGACGGCGGCACCGAACCAGGCGTTGAGGGTGTAGGTGACAGATACGGCATTGCCCGCTTTATCGACAATCGAATAATGCGTGGTGTTGGTGCCCTCGCGCGGAATATCGTGCGGCGAGTTGCCAGGTTTGATTTCCAGCGAAATGCCTGCTTTTGAAGGGTTGATTGCCGCGCGGATGTTCGCTGCGTAAGATTTGTCGAGCAATTGTTGCAAGGGATTGTTCACGAAACTTGGGTCGCCGAGATAGTTGTTGCGATCGGCATACGCATGGCGCATGGCCTCGATTTGATAATGTACGGCCTGTGCTGAAAGATAGCCCAGTTCTTTTAACGGATAGCCTTCGAGGATATTGAGGATTTCGCAGATAACTACGCCGCCAGAGCTTGGTGGGGGTGCCGAAATGATGTGATAACCACGATAGTCGCACTCGATCGGGGCGAGTTCACGTGCCTGATAATTTGCAAAATCGACTTTGCTCAGAATTCCATGACCATTC
>DATCQI010000193.1:0-1892 GCA_036569545.1 Rugosibacter sp.
TTCAAACAGCTTCGGGTTGTGGGCAATCAACTGATTGGCCGCGCCCAGGATGCGTGATGTCGAACGATAATTTTGTTCCAGCATCACCACTTTCAGGCGTGGATAATCGGCTTTTAACAAGCGCAGATTTTCACTATCGGCACCGCGCCAGGCGTAGATGGATTGATCATCGTCGCCCACTGCTGTGAATGCGTCGCGCCCTTGGGTGAGCAATTGCACCAGTCGATATTGGCCGCGATTGGTATCTTGATATTCATCAATGAGCAAATGCCATAGCCGTTTTCGCCAACGCTCAGCCACCTCTTCTTGCGTGGAAAATAACGCGACGGGCAAACGTATCAGATCATCAAAATCAACCGCCTGATAAGCCCCCAAGGCACGCTCATAATCGACATACAGCTGCGCCGCACTACTTTCCAGCCCGTCCGTGGCAAGTGTTATGGCGACATCGGGATCGATGAGTGAATTTTTCCATAACGAAATGCGCGACTGCAGCAAGCGCAATTGCGCTTTATCCACACCGCCTGACAGCTCTTGCAATAGTCCGGTGGCGTCCGAACTATCGAGAATGGAAAAACCCGGCTTTAGTCCAAGTGCATTGGCTTCTTGCCGCAAAATGCGCACGCCCAGCGAATGAAACGTGCTGATGATCACTCCTTTGCCGCGCTCACCTAGTATATTTTTAGCACGCGCCTGCATTTCTTTTGCGGCTTTGTTGGTGAAAGTAATCGCTGTGATATGCGATGGCGCAATGCCGTAATCGCGAATGAGGTAGGCAATTTTTTGCGTGATGACGCGCGTCTTGCCCGAGCCCGCGCCGGCTAACACCAAGAGCGGCCCATCCACGTGGGTGACTGCCGCTTGTTGCGCGGCGTTTAACGTATGCATAGAAAAAATTGGCGTGTTGCCAGCGCCGACTTTTTATATCGCACCCGCACCGTGAGCTTGCTGGTCGGCGTGATAGCTGGAACGCACCATCGGGCCGCAGGCAGCATGGGTAAACCCCATGGCAGCAGCTTCCTTCTCGAACGAAGCAAAAGCATCCGGATGTACATAACGCAACACCGGCAAATGATGGCCTGAAGGCGCGAGATATTGGCCGAGAGTAAGCATCTCGACACCGTGGTCACGCATGTCACGCATGGTGGTGAGGATTTCTTCATCGCTCTCGCCCAAGCCCACCATGAGACCGGATTTGGACGGAACATGCGGATGGCGTTGCTTGAATACTTGCAACAGACGCAGCGAATGCGCATAGTCGGCGCCGGGTCTGGCTTGCTTGTACAGGCGCGGCACGGTTTCCATATTGTGATTCATGATGTCTGGCGGTTGCGTGCCGAGGATGTCGATGGCTAAATCAAGCCGACCACGAAAATCCGGCACCAGCACTTCGATTTTGGTACGCGGCGACAGCGTGCGAATCTGCGTGATGCAATCCACAAAGTGCTGTGCGCCACCATCGCGAAGATCATCGCGGTCAACGCTGGTAATCACCACATAACTCAACTTCATCGCGGCGATGGTCTGGGCGAGTTTCAGCGGCTCGTCAACATCCGGCGGCAGCGGTTTGCCATGGCCGACATCGCAAAACGGGCAACGCCGTGTGCATAAATCGCCGAGGATCATGAAGGTAGCCGTCCCATTGCCAAAACACTCGCCGATATTGGGGCAGGACGCTTCTTCACACACGGTGTGCAGTTGATGCTCGCGCAAAATCTGCTTGATCTCGCCAAAGCGCGTCGCCGAATTACCTGCCTTGACGCGAATCCAGTCGGGCTTTTTTAACGGCGCAACGACTGGCACAATTTTGATCGGGATGCGAGCGGTTTTCGCTTCGCCTTTTTGCTTGAGGTTCATGAGATTTCCAGTTGCTGAATGAGTGCTTGAGCCAG
>DATCQI010000194.1:0-5038 GCA_036569545.1 Rugosibacter sp.
AGCGATTGAGCTTCGGATGGCATTATCTCGCCACTTAAAAAACCACCTTGCACGAGATCGGCCAATGCTTGCGGCAACTGTGCAGAAAAAAACTGTTGGGAACCCTGCAACAAAAAATCAGTGGCGGATGACATGCAAAGACCTTTACAAAAAAGAGAAAGCCGTCCTGAGTCTCATGGAAAAAACAAGGAACAAATAACGATAAGCGACCATCTCATTCTGCATTGCACAATAATAGGTGTCAAGAAATTGACATAAAAAAACAGGCGGCATTCGTAGCGTATGTCTCACCAAACAAATTACAATCTTGCTATGTATATCATCGCCATTGGCTGGCTGTATATCACCCTGCTCATGGCAGCCACGGAAACGAGCCTGACTGCCGGAATACTCACTTTTGTTGTGTATGGCGCAGCGCCCCTGGCCTTGCTATTGTGGCTCGCAGGTACCCCGCAGCGACGACGAAACCGGCTACCCCATGAAATAATCGATCATGCGGTGACTCAAAAAGATGGTCGCAATGCCGGCCACGATCAATAAGATTTGCTGCACCGTCGCCTTGATGTCAGTTCGTTTGTGCAGGCCCGGAATAAGGTCGGCCACAGCCACATAAATCATGCTGGCCGCAGCCAAGGCCAGCAATGCCGGCACTGCGGTTTGCATTTTCCCCAGCGCGGCATAGGCCATCAATGCTCCCACAACCGTCGCCAGGCTTGAAAACAGATTAAACGCCAACGCACGCGCTTTTGAATAGCCGGAGTGCAGCAAGATCATGAAGTCGCCCACTTCCTGTGGAATCTCATGCGCAGTAATCGCCAAAGCCGTGATGATCCCCAGGCGAGTATCTTCCATGAAGGCTGCAGAAATCAGGATGCCATCAACAAAATTATGAAAGGTATCCCCCACCATAATCAGCAAACCGCTGCGACTATTTTGATGATCATGATTTTTCTCATGGTCATGCGCATGCGGCTCATGGCCCTCACACGATTCGATATGGCAATGCCGCCAGAGCACAAGTTTTTCAAGCACAAAGAAAATCAGGATACCAGCCAGCACGGTCGCTGTTGTGCCGACAGCGTCGCCGTTTGCCGTAATGGCATGGGGCAAAACCTCAAGAAAGGCTGCGCCCAGCAACGCGCCAATCGCATAGCTAACGAGGTGTGACACCCAGTGTGCTTTCGCCTTGAAAGCAAATGCTCCGGCAGCCAAGACGCTCAACGCTCCCCCTGTCAGCGACATGGTGACAATCCAACTTAAAACTGACATCTGCTTATTCCTAATAAAAAACTTCGCATAACGAAACTCTGCACAAATGCCAGCTTTTGATTTGGCCAGGCAATTTGCAAGTATACCGCCTTTGCTGTGTTGCTTAGCGTAGCGAAGTCTCGCTCATGATCTGGTGATAATGCACCAGTCGCCGTGGATGAATCGCACCGCTGGCAAATGCTGTCTTGATCGCACAATCCGGCTCTGCCAAATGCTTGCAGTCACGAAAGCGACACGTCCCCATCAGAGGGCGAAATTCAATAAAACCCGATTCAATTTCCTGTGGCGACAAATGCGCCAGACCAAACGCCTGCACCCCGGGACAATCGATCAAATTGCCACCCGTAGGTAACGGAGGCAGGTGATACAGTCGCGCATAGGTGGTGGTGTGCTTGCCTGAATCCAGTGCCGTTGAAATTTCACGAATGGCTGCCGCCGCATGCGGCACCAGCGCATTGGTCAAGGTAGATTTACCCATGCCCGACTGCCCTACCAGCACTGAAGTTTGCCCCGCTAGAAAAGGCAATAGCGGCGTGGCGTCTTCTACAGCAGACAGGGTGAGCAAGGGGTAACCCAATGCCACAAAGGGCGCAAGCAGCTCATGTGCAGCAGGCAAGGCAGCAGTGAGATCACACTTATTCAATACAAGTAACGGGCGCAAACCCTCATGTTCGGCCGCAAGCAGCGCACGCGACAACAATAAATCGCTGAACGAAGGCTCGGTTGCCACCACCAGCACCAATTGAGTGGCATTGGCAGCGATCAGTTTTTGCCGATAGGCATCACTGCGGTACAACAGACTTTTACGCGGCAGATGACTGGTAATTTGTCCATCCTGAGTAAGCTCAACCACATCGCCCACGGCGTACGGGCTTTTTTTCCCCTTCGGAAAACCCTGCGCCAACCGGCCATCGTTGAATTCAACTTCATAGTGCCGACCAAAAGCGGCGGTGATTGTGCCCTGCTCGCTCAAAGCAAATTCCGGCACAATTTATATTTCAAATAACGCATCAATTTTTGCCGCACAGATGAAATCGTTTTCACTCAAGCCGCCGATGGCATGTGTGGTATAGCTCACCTTGCATTCGTTATAACTCACAGTCAGATCGGGATGATGATCTTCACGATGCGACACCCAGGCCGTCGCATTCACAAACGCCATGGTCTCGTGATAATTCTTGAAACGGTAGCTTTTAAAAATACGTGGTGGCGAATCCATCACAAGCTGCCATCTTGAAAGCTCCGCCAATAACGGCTCTGCAGCGTTCATATCCAGCGCCAAAACGCCGCCTTCGCAAGGCACACAGCGGCGGTTTTTCAGATCTGTCATGGTCAAAAAGATTGCAAGCGTGCAATCCGCTGGCTGGCCGGCGGATGCGAATCGTGAAACAACGAGTAAAGCGGGTCAGGTGTCAGCGTCGCGGCATTATCGCGGTAGAGCTTCACCAGTGCCGCCACCAGATCGCCAGCCGCCGTTTGCTTTGCCGCATAGGCATCGGCCGCATATTCATCGCGCCGCGACAACGCCGAAGTCAATGGCGCGAGCGGGAACAGGAAAACGGGCAGCACCATCGAGAACAACAGCAAGCCCATCGCAATACTCGCCGTCTCACCCGCGCCGACTTTTACGTTTAATCCCGCATAAAACCACGGCTGGTCAATCACCTGCCCCAGCAGCCACAGCATGGCAAAGCTCATGATGGCCAAGAGCGCAATACGTTTTAATACATGGCGATGATGGTAATGCCCCAGCTCATGCGCCAGCACCGCCTCGATCTCTTGCGGTGCGAGTTTTTCCAGAAGTGTGTCGAAGAAAACAATACGCTTGGCACGGCCAAAGCCGGTGAAATAGGCATTGCCATGCGCCGAACGCTTTGAGCCATCCATCACGAACAAGCCGGATGAAGCAAAGCCGCAACGCTTAAGCAAAGCTTCGATGCGCTGCTTGAGTGCAACATCCGCGAGGGGAGAAAACTTGTTGAACAAAGGCGCAATCACGGTCGGATACAACACCAGAACCAGTAGATTAAAACTCATCCAGAACAGCCAGACATAAAACCACCAGTGTGCGCCCATCATCTTCATCAGCCACAAAACAGCCAGCAGCAAAGGCGCGCCAACTACTACAGCTAACACGCTCGATTTAAGTAAATCGGCCAACCATAAACGCAGCGTTATCTTGTTAAAACCAAACGCCGCCTCCAGACGAAACGTGCGATACAGGCTCATCGGCAAGCCAATCACAAAGCCCACCAACGCAAAACTCGCGAACAGTGCCAGATCATGCACATACCCCGTGCCCAGCCAAGCATGCAACCCGGTGTCTATCTCCTGCAACAACCCGCCCATCGTAAACACCAGCAACAGTACTGCACCAATGACGATTTCGATCAGCCCCAAACGCCCTTTAGCCACGGTGTAATCGGCGGCGCGCTCATGGTCAGCCTGGGTGATTTGAGCAGAAAATTCTGCAGGCACTTCTCCACGGCACGCACGCACATGGCGCATATGCCGCACCCCCAGCCATAACTGAAGCGCGGTTGACAGCACTAGCGCTGCCAGAAAAATAATCGTGAATAATGAAGTAGTCATGAGAAAATGGTGGGGAGGCTTGGCCTTTCGCTCATTTTATACGCATCCTCGTACATAACTCCGACACAACTCCATGAATCTGCTGCGCACCCTGGTCACTGTCAGTGGCATGACCCTGCTCTCTCGTATTTTCGGCTTCGTACGCGACTTTGTCATCGCGCGAAGTTTTGGCGCCGGCCCGCTGACCGATGCATTTTTCGTCGCCTTCCGCCTGCCCAATCTGTTGCGCCGCTTGTTCGCCGAAGGCGCGTTTTCGCAAGCCTTCGTGCCCATCCTCGCCGAATACCGCACACGCCAGGGAGACGTAGAAACCAAACGCCTGGTCGACCACGTCGCCAGCGTCCTGTTTCTGGTTCTGATTGTCGTCACCGCGCTGGGTATGATCGCCTCACCGATTCTGATTACCATTTTTGCACCAGGCTTCACAGCCGATCCGGATAAATTTCAACTCACGGTGCAACTCACGCGCATCACCTTTCCTTATATTCTGTTCATGTCACTGGTCGCACTCTCCGCCGGGATTCTGAATACCTGGAATCGCTTTAGCCTGCCTGCCTTTACCCCGGTGCTGCTCAACCTTTCTTTTATCGGCATGGCGCTGTTTGCCGCGCCCTGGTTTAACCCGCCCATCGTGGTCCTGGGCTGGGCGGTTTTTCTCGGCGGCGCATTGCAACTCGCCATTCAAATCCCCGCATTGAAAAAAATCGGCATGCTGCCGCACTTCGCCCCAAACTGGCGCGACCCTGGCGTGCAGCGCATTCTCAAACTCATGGGCCCGGCGGTGCTAGGCGTTTCGGTCTCTCAGATCAGCATGCTGATCAACACCATCTTCGCCTCCTTCTTGCCCAGCGGCAGCGTCTCCTGGCTTTACTATGCGGATCGGTTGATGGAGTTTCCCGCTGGCCTGCTCGGTGCAGCGCTGGGTACCATTCTTTTGCCTAGCCTTGCGCGCACCCATGCCAGCGGCAACCCGACCGAATTTTCCGCCCTGCTCGACTGGGGCTTGCGGCTCACCTTGATGCTGACGCTGCCCGCCTCTCTTGCACTAGCACTGCTGGCCGTGCCTTTATTATCCACATTATTCCAGCATGGCGCATTTACGGCGCTCGACGTGTTGCGCACGCGCGAGGCGCTGGTCGCCTATTCCATTGGGCTGACCGGTTTAATTCTGGTCAAA
>DATCQI010000195.1:0-30305 GCA_036569545.1 Rugosibacter sp.
CATGCAGCCTGTGACAAAATCCGCCAAACTCAATAACGTCTGCTACGACATTCGCGGGCCCGTGCTCGAACGTGCCAAGCAGATGGAAGAAGAAGGCCACAAGATCATCAAGCTCAATATCGGCAATCTGGCGGTGTTTGGCTTCGATGCGCCGGAAGAAATTCAGCAGGACATGATACTCAACCTGCCCAATGCCGCCGGTTATACCGATTCCAAAGGCATTTTTTCAGCGCGCAAGGCAGTGATGCATTACACCCAGCAAAAGCATATCAAGGGTGTCACCATCGAGGATATCTACATTGGCAATGGCGCTTCTGAATTGATTGTTATGGCCATGAATGCTTTGCTCAACAATGGTGACGAAGTACTCGTGCCCGCCCCTGATTACCCGTTGTGGACAGCCGCCGTAAGCCTTTCGGGCGGCACGCCACGACATTATCTGTGCGATGAAGGCGCTGGCTGGCTGCCGGATCTGGATGATATTCGTGCCAAGATCACACCCAGCACGCGTGCCATTGTGGTTATCAACCCGAATAACCCGACAGGTGCGCTGTATCCGGACGACTTGCTCAAGGAAATTGTCGAGATTGCCCGCGCACACAATCTGATCATCTATGCCGATGAAGTGTATGACCGCGTGCTCTACGAGGGTGCAACGCATACCTCTATTGCCGCATTATCGGAAGATGTGCTCACCGTCACGTTTAACAGCCTGTCCAAAAACTACCGCGCCTGCGGCTATCGTGCCGGCTGGATGATCGTGTCAGGTGATAAAAAAGCGGCGCAGGATTACATCGTGGGGCTGGATATGCTGTCCTCAATGCGACTGTGCGCCAACGCGCCGGGGCAGTGGGGAATCCAGACGGCATTGGGTGGCTATCAAAGCATCGATGATCTGGTTGCCCCCGGCGGACGCATGCGTCGTCAGCGCGATATTGCTTATGAGTTGATTACTGCCATCCCGGGGGTCACTTGCGTAAAGCCGCAGGCCTCGCTGTACATGTTCCCGCGGCTGGACCCGAAGATTTATCCAATTACGGATGATCAAGAGTTCATCTCCGAACTATTGGCAGCTGAAAAAGTATTACTGGTTCAAGGCAGCGGTTTTAACTGGCCGCACCCCGACCACTTCCGCCTCGTCTTTTTACCGCATGAAGATGACCTTCGCGAGGCCATAGGCCGCATCGCACGTTTCCTGGAGTCCTACCGTACCCGTCATGGCAAATCCCTCAAATAAAGCAAAAGAACTCATGCACCCGATGAATGTCGGCTTGCTCGGCATCGGCACCGTAGGTGGTGGCACGTTTACCGTACTGACCCGCAATGAGGCAGAAATAACTCGTCGCGCTGGACGACCAATTCGCATCACACAAGTGGCGGACAAAAATACCGCGCTCGCCAGGCAAGTAACCGGCGGCAAAGCGGCGATCACTGATGACGCCTTCGCAGTGGTCTCCAACCCGGAGATTGACATCGTTGTCGAACTCATCGGCGGCTATGGCGTAGCAAAAGAACTGGTCATGCAGGCCATTGCCCATGGCAAGCATGTGGTCACCGCTAACAAGGCGTTGCTGGCCGTGCATGGCGATGAGATATTCGCTGCCGCGCAAGCCCGTGGCGTGATTGTTGCCTTTGAAGCAGCAGTTGCGGGCGGCATTCCCATCGTCAAGGCAGTGCGCGAAGGACTCACCGCCAATCGCATCGAGTGGATTGCCGGCATCATCAATGGCACAACGAACTTCATCCTTTCGGAAATGCGCGCCAAGGGGCTCTCTTTTGCCGAGGCATTGGCCGATGCCAAGCGCCTGGGTTATGCCGAAGCGGATCCCACGTTTGATGTCGAGGGCATTGATGCAGCACACAAAATCACCATCCTCTCCGCGCTGGCTTTTGGCATTCCCATGCAGTTTGATCGTGCGCATATCGAGGGCATCAGCCAGCTGGAAGCGGAAGACATTCGCTACGCCGAGCAGCTAGGCTATCGTATCAAACTGCTGGGCCTGACCCGTCGTCGCCCCAATGGGGTGGAATTGCGCGTACATCCGACGCTCATCCCGGCCAAACGACTCATTGCCAATGTCGAAGGCGTCATGAATGCGGTCTTGGTACAAGGCGATGCTGTCGGCGCCACCCTGTATTACGGTCGTGGCGCAGGGGCTGAACCCACCGCTTCGGCAGTCATTGCTGATCTTGTGGATGTGACTCGCATGCACACGGCCGATCCGGAACACCGGGTGCCGCATCTTGCGTTTCAACCAAGTGCCGTGCAAGATACCTTGGTATTACCGTTATCTGAAATTGAAACCAGCTACTACCTGCGTCTGCGGGTGGAAGACAAATCTGGTGCGCTGGCGGACATCACGCGAATTCTGGCTGACCAAACCATCTCGATTGACGCCATGATTCAGCGCGAACCTGATGAGGGTGAATCACAAACAGATATTATTATTCTCACGCACGTGACGGTCGAGAAAAACATCGACGCGGCTATCGCGAAAATCGAAGTATTGCCTGTAGTAAAGAAAAAAGTGGTGCGCCTGCGCATGGAAGCACTGGGTTGAGCAGTTAGATAGTCGGTTGGTATCGCTTCATTGATGCTGTCAATAAAGCGAATCAGCCGCTTGAATGTGTCACACACTGGAATTTAGCGCTATGATTCCGCTTCTGTATTTGCATTCAGAATGTTGTAACGGCTCCGAGCAATGACGTGATCTCGGATATTTTATTTTCAGGAGGAATAAACATGGCAGTGGTAACCGAACTAGGCTATTTAGGCTTTGGCGTTTCAAATATGGACGCTTGGCGTGAATACGCCAGCAAAGTCATGGGGCTGGAAGTTTTTGACGAAGGCGAGAAAGATCGCTTTTACATTCGCATGGATTACCAGCATCACCGCATTACGGTGCATAACAGTGGCACAGACGATCTGGATTACGCTGGCTGGCGTGTTGCCGGGCCAGAAGAATTTGATCAGATGATGGCCCAGCTAACGGCTGCTGGCGTCAAATTTCAGCGCGGCACGGAAGCCGAATGTGCCGAGCGCAGCGTGCTTGATCTATTGAAGTTCCTTGATCCAGGTGACAACCCAACAGAAATTTATCATGGCCCGCGCATCGATTTTCACAAGCCATTCCATCCAGGCCGCGGCATGCATGGCCGCTTTTTGACCGGACAGCAAGGTCTGGGACATCTCATTCTGCGTCAAGGTGACACCCAAAAGGCGTATCGTTTTTACACCGATGTGCTGGGCATGCGCGGTTCGGTAGAATACCACTTGGCAATCCCGCAAATCGGCATTACAGCCAAACCCATTTTCCTGCACTGCAATGATCGCGATCACTCTGTTGCCTTCCTGGGCGGCCCGGCAGAAAAACGCATTAATCACCTGATGCTGGAAGTCGACAATATCGATGATATCGGCCAGACGCACGATATTGTCCGTGACTTGAATATTCCGGTAACAGTCAAGTTGGGCAAGCACGCCAACGACCAAATGTTCTCTTTCTACTCGGTGAATCCTTCCGGCTGGCTATTTGAGTACGGTGGCATGGGTCGTACAGCGTCACATCAGTCGGAATACTATGAATATGACATGTGGGGCCACGACAATGATGCGCCTGGCTATGGACTGGATCTCAGATTGCGCTATGACTGGACCAACTTTCTAAAAAAATGAGCGTGTAAAATGAGCGCTTATTCGCCATAAAACTAAAAAAGCCGGGTAACACCGGCTTTTTTTATCTTCTTGCCATAAGCTAACCACCATGAAATACATCTCGACACGCGGCGTATCTGCCAACCAATCCGCCAACCCATCCTTTTCCGACATTCTACTGGGCGGGTTGGCACCCGATGGCGGGCTGTATCTACCAGAGCATTACCCGCAAGTCACTGATCAACTCAATGAATGGCGCTCACTCGACTATGCCGAACTTGCCTTTCGCATCCTCAGCCTGTTTATCGATGATATTCCGGCAGCGGATTTACACACGATCTGCAAAAAAACCTACACCGCCGAGACTTATCGCTATTGCCGCCCAGGCCGCCACGCGACAGATATTGTTCCGCTTACCTCGCTGACGCCAGATTTTCACTTGCTGGAATTGTCCAATGGGCCAACCCTGGCCTTTAAGGATATGGCCATGCAACTTCTTGGCAATCTGTTTGAGTATGTTCTGGACAAACGGGGCGAAACAATTAACATCCTTGGTGCCACATCGGGCGATACGGGTTCGGCGGCCGAATACGCCATGCTGGGCAAGCACAATGTTCGCGTTTTCATGCTCTCACCCAACAACAAAATGAGCGCATTTCAGCGCGCGCAGATGTATTCGCTCAATGAACCCAACATTTTCAACATCGCCGTAAATGGCATGTTTGACGATGCGCAAGATATTGTCAAAGCCGTCTCGAATGACGCGGAATTCAAGGCCCGCCACAAAATCGGTGCCGTAAATTCAATCAACTGGGCGCGCGTCGCAGCGCAGATTGTGTATTACTTCAAAGGCTACTTTGCGGCAACGCAATCGAATGAAGAGAAAGTCGTATTCAGCGTGCCATCGGGCAATTTCGGCAACATCTGTGCCGGCCATATTGCCCGAATGATAGGGCTGCCGATTGCCCGGCTCATCTTGGCCACCAATGAAAACAATGTACTCGACGAATTTTTCTGCAGCGGCATTTATCGGCCACGTACCTCTTCCGAGACACAGGTCACCTCCAGCCCTTCCATGGATATTTCCAAGGCCTCGAATTTCGAGCGCTTTGTGTTTGACCTGGTGGGTCGTGATGCAGCAATCGTACGTGAATTATGGCAATCGGTCGATGCCGGCGGTGCCTTTGATCTCAACGCAACCCCGTTCATGGCACAGCTGCCTGAATTTGGCTTTATCTCCGGCAGCAGCTCGCATGCTGACCGGCTGGTAACGATTCGTGATGTCTGGCAACGTCATCAGCTCATGATAGACCCACATACCGCCGATGGCGTAAAGGTGGCGCGTGAACATGGCATCCCGGGTCTATCCACCATTGTTCTGGAAACGGCGCAAGCAGTAAAGTTTGCCGAAACCATACACGAGGCACTCGAGCGCGAACCCTTGCGGCCTTTACCTCTCAAAGGTATCGAATCAATACCGCAGCAAGTCACCGTCATGACAGCCGATGTCGAGGCAGTTAAAGCCTTTGTTGCCGCACGCTGTTAATGTTAAGCAGCAATTTACCCATATCAGCTTGCCAGATAGGTCATGTTAAAATCAACTCCCATGTCATACTGGCTTCGCCTGCTGACTTAAGGCCTGTGATCCTTCTGCCCTTTCCTACTCTTCGCTTGCCATGACACATACTGCGCTTACTGCACTTTCCCCTTTGGATGGCCGCTATGCTGCAAAGGTTAACAACCTGCGTACCCATTTTTCTGAATTTGCACTGATCCGTACGCGAGTACGGATTGAAGTGGAATGGCTCAAGACCCTGGCTGTCGCGGCAGAAATTGTCGAGTGTCAATCGCTCTCTGCTGCTTCGATTGCCGAACTAAACCAAATCAACGAAAACTTTTCACTGGATGATGCGGCTACCATCAAGGCCATCGAGTTACGCACGAATCATGATGTCAAAGCCGTTGAGTACTGGCTAAAAGAGCGCTGCGCCAATAACGCAGAAATCATGCGCATCACTGAGTTCATCCATTTTGGCTGCACGTCAGAAGATATTAACAACGTCGCTCATGCACTCATGCTAAAAAATGGCATGGCAGGCAGTCTGCTGCCCGGGTTGGATCAGATCATCAGCCACTTGCGACAAATGGCGCACCAACTGGCTGATTTACCCATGCTCGCCAGAACACACGGTCAGCCTGCCACGCCCACCACACTAGGCAAGGAAATGGCAAATATCGCTGCCCGCCTGATTCGCGCACGCAGCCAGCTTGATAGCATTTCTCTCACAGCCAAATTCAACGGCGCAGTGGGCAATTACAATGCCCATCTTTCGGCATATCCGGAAGTTGACTGGGAGGCTTTCAACCGCCGCTTTATCGAAAGCCTGGGACTGGAATTCAACGCCTACACCATCCAAATCGAACCGCATGATGCCATAGCCACTCTATTCGATGCCATAGCACGGGTGAATACCATTCTTATCGATGCCAACCGGGATATCTGGCAGTATGTTGCTATGGGCTACTTTAAGCAAAGGCTGAAAGAAGGCGAGATTGGTTCATCCACCATGCCGCATAAAGTTAACCCGATTGATTTTGAAAACTCCGAGGGCAATCTGGGCTTAGCCAATGCGATGCTTCGTCATCTGGCCGAAAAATTACCTATTTCTCGCCTGCAACGCGACCTGACCGATTCGACGGTGCTGCGCAACATGGGCGTGGCCTTGGGTTACACGGTATTGGCTTTTTCCGCCATGCGGCAAGGACTGGAAAAACTCGAAGCAAATCCGCAGCGTCTGGCAGAAGACCTCAACGAAGCGTGGGAGGTATTAGCCGAACCCGTGCAAACCGTGATGCGGCGCTTTGGCATTGAAAACCCGTATGAACAACTCAAAAAAATAACGCGTGGCAAGGGCATAGAGCAAACCACGTTACATGATTTCATTCGTACACTGGATTTGCCGGACAGCGACCGGCAGCGTCTCTTGGACATGACACCTGCCAGCTATATTGGCAAAGCAGCTGAACTCGCACGAAAAATATGACGTGGCAAATTTGATATGACATTTGCAGAACAATTAAAGAAACTCCCGAAAATTTCGCATCTGGCTTCCATTGCTTTACTCGACACTCAAGCGCAAGTTGTTGCTGAAATTGAAAACAAATCAGGCCAAGCAGGTTCTGTCGCGGTCTATAACCATCTCGGCCAGATCTATGGTGCCATCACTCCGGATGCTGCCAATAAAGGTCTCGAGTTGTATGCAGAACACACAGAAGATGCTCGCCTCAACCCGGGCAAACACCCCAATATCGACCGCCTTTTGGCAATCACGGCAGGCACGCTCGGTACATTGCGCATAAAACATGCTTTCGCCATATATCCTGAATAAAAACTCGCGGAATAAAAAAATCACTGCATGCCCTGTGAATACTTTACCTACGTTCTGTTTCAGCGGTCAGATAGTAATCAATGTTTGACAGTGGCTTTTTCAACGCCGATACTTGGGTTCCACTCTTGATTTTTCATCAGCCTTGAACTGCCATCTGCCTAAAGGAGAACGTCGTGCCACAGTATCATCTTTACCATTCCCCAGGGGCCTGTTCGCTTGCCGCCCATATTGCATTTGAAGAACTCGGTGTGGCTTATGAGCCTGTTCGCGTCGTCATCGCCGAGGGGCAGAATCAAACGGCCGAGTATCTGGCGATCAACCCGCGCGGTAGAGTTCCCGCCTTGGCCATTCGCGAGGGAGAGTCTGAGCAAGTGCTCACTGAACTATCGGCCATCCTGATTTACCTTGCACATACCTATCCTGCTAGCGACTTGTTGCCATTAGATACCCTATCCTTTGTGCGTGCGGTGGAGTGGATGAGCTGGCTTGGCGCAACGATGCATGCCGGGGGCGTACGCACGGTGTTGCGTCCGGATCGGTTCATTAGCGATCCGGCTGCGGCAGATGCGGTAAAAACCAGGGGAACAGAAAATGTGCGGATCGGGTTTGCCGATATTGAATCACGTCTGCATGGCCACTCTTGGGCACTGGGTGAATCCTACTCAATGATCGACGTCTATCTGCTGGTGTTCTTTCGCTGGGGGAATCGCATTGGTCTGCCTATGCGCACGGATTACCCGCACTACACACGCATCATGGACGCCGTACGCGCGCGGCCGGCAGTACAGCGCGCGATAACCCATGAAGGTATTCAGATCGAATAAACCATCGACAGCAAACCATTCCCTGTACGAAATAATCTTGCCTGGAAAGCCGTACAGTTGATTAAACGACGGCTTCCTGCTTTTCGACTTTGGCTTTAATAAACTGGTCGCGCGATACGCCAAGCCACATGACCAGCGGACTGGCAACGAGCACTGAAGAATAGATGCCGAACAGAATGCCGATCGTAAGCGCGAGCGCAAAGTAGTGCAAAGCTGTACCACCAAAAATAAGCATCGATGTCACCATCATCTGGGTACACCCGTGAGTAATCACCGTCCGGGAAATCGTGCTGGTAATCGCGTGGTCCAGTACCTGCGGTGTTGTCAAGCCACGTTTCTTTTTGAAAGTCTCACGTACGCGATCAAATACCACGACCGACTCATTCACGGAATACCCCAGAACCGCTAGCACAGCAGCCAATACAGGCAACGAAAACTCCCACTGGAATAGCGCAAAAAAACCAAGAATAATGACCACATCGTGCAAATTGGCGATGATGGCAGACACCGCAAAGCGCCACTCAAAACGCAACGCCAGATAAGCCACAATACCTATCACCACCGATAGCAGCGCCAGCGCACCATCGGAGGCCAACTCTTTCCCAACCTGCGGCCCGACAAACTCAACACGTTTAAGTTCTGGTTTATTCGCTTGCGCCGTCTCACCAGCGCCGACTTTTAATAAAGAGGCCATAACGCGCTCACCTACTTTGGATGAACTAACATCCTGTTGCTCACCTTTAGCGGGTGGCACACGAATCAGCACATCGCGTGAAGACCCAAAATTTTGTACCTGGGTATCCGAGAATCCATCTACTTCCATCTGGTGGCGTAAACTTTCCAGCGCAGGCGCATGGGGGTAGTTCACCTCCAGCAACGTTCCTCCGGTGAACTCAATGGAATAACTCAAGCCGCGCGTTACTAAAAAGAACACCGCCAACAAAAAAGTGATCAACGAAATAATATTGAACACCAGTGCATGGCGCATGAAGGGAATGTCTTTTTTGATGCGGAAAAATTCCATTGTTGTCTCTCGTCTTTAGGCTGTCATGTTGACCGGTTTGCGAATCACGTTTTAATCCTTACGCCTTGCTACTACTGGACTTCCATATCTGGCCAATCGACAGCCTTTCCAGCTTGCGACGGTGACCATAAATCAGATTGACTAGCGCTCGAGAAATCACCACTGAGCTAAAGATGGAAGTCAAAATACCCAAGCAATGCACCACTGCAAAACCACGCACCGCGCCGGAACCAAAAACCAGCAAAGAGATACCAGCGATCAAAGTGGTTACATTCGAGTCCACAATTGTCGCCCAGGCCCGCTCGTAGCCAGCTGTGATGGCCGCTTGCGGCGTACTGCCACCACGCAATTCTTCGCGGATACGTTCATTGATCAGCACATTGGAGTCAATCGCCATACCCAATGCCAGCGCAATGGCGGCGATACCCGGCAGCGTTAGCGTTGCTTGCAGCAGCGAGAGTAAAGCCACAAGTAATAATAAATTAGACGATAATGCGATCACCGAAACAATGCCAAACATGAGGTAATACACCATCATGAAAACTGCGATGGCGGTAAAACCCCACAGTGTGGAATGAAATCCCTTGGCAATATTGTCCGCACCCAGACTAGGGCCTATGGTGCGCTCTTCGATAATCTCCATCGGCGCGGCAAGGGATCCCGCACGTAATAGCAAAGCCACATCGGCCGCTTCATTGGTGGTCATGCGGCCCGAAATTTGCACCCGCCCACCGCCAATTTCCGAACGAATAACGGGTGCGGTAACGACTTCCCCTTTGCCTTTTTCGATCAGCAAAATGGCCATGCGTCGCCCAACATTTTCTCGTGTGACATCTTTGAAAATTCGCGCCCCGGCAGCATCCAGCGTCAAATGCACTGCGGCTTCCTGCGTTTGCCCATCAAACCCAGGCTGGGCATCTGTCAAGCGTTCCCCCGTCAGCACAACTTGTTTTTTCACTAGCAAAGGGCGTCCGCCACGCTCAACATAATATTCCGTACCCACCGGTGGCTGGCCGCGGGCTGCTTGGTCCATGATGCTCGGATTATTGCTGGCTTCATCATCCACCATGCGCACTTCAAGCGTTGCGGTGCGGCCAAGAATGTCTTTCGCTTTCGCTGTATCTTGTACGCCCGGCAGCTGAACGACTACACGGTCCGCACCTTGCTGCTGTATCACTGGCTCAGCAACGCCGAGTTCATTGATCCGATTATGCAGGGTAACAATGTTTTGTTTGATGGCATATTCCTGAATTCGTTTTCCGGCTTCAGGTTTTAATGTGGCCACCAGCTTGAATTCGGTGCCTTCCTGAACATCAGTCAAAGCAAGATCCGGCTGGCTATCGGCTAGCAATGTTCGCGCTTGATTGCGCATATCGGCATCACGAAAACGAATAGTGATGGCCTGCTTGTCACGATCGATCCCGCTGTGGCGAATATTTTTTTCACGCAGCAAACTACGTAAATCCCCGCTGATCGAATCAAGACGCTTGGTGAGCGCACCTTTCATGTCCACTTGCAGCAGAAAATGCACACCACCGCGCAAATCCAGGCCCAGATACATCGGCAAGGCATGAATACTGGAGAGCCATGCAGGTGAATTGGACACCAGATTCAAGGCAACGCTATAACTCGCATTAACAGGGTCAGGGTTCAGCGCTTTCTCAATAATGTCTTTTGCCTTGAGTTGTGTATCGGTATCTGCCAGGCGCACACGTACACTGTTGCTGTCCATGGTAAGTGCCGTGGGCTTAATAGCCGCGGCTTGCAATGCCGCCTCAACGGTTGCCAACAACCCGGCATCCACCTTGATGGTGGCTTTAACACTCGTCACCTGAACCGCTGGTGCTTCACCAAAAAAATTGGGGATCGTATAGACCAGCCCAAAAACCACAGCAATCAATACCAGTATGTTTTTCCAGAGCGGATAACGGTTCATGTGTGCAGACCAGATAAAAGCCAGTGCCTGACATCAGGGTGATGTCAGGCCATGCGGCAGATTAAAGATTTTTCAAGGAGCCTTTGGGCAGCAAGGTCGCAACGGCTGATTTTTGTACGGTGATTTCAATGGTGCCTTCTTTGCTGTCGGCAACCTCCAGACCCAGATAATTTTCGCCCAGCCGACTAATTCGTCCGGCAATTCCACCTTGTGTCACCACCTCATCGCCTTTGGCGAGTTCGGCAATCATTTTTTGCTGCTCTTTGGCCTTGCGCATTTGCGGACGAATCATCAAGAACCACAACACAATAAACATGAACACAATGGGCAACATACCCATCAAGCCCCCCAGTGGATCCGCTGCTGCACTACTCGCCTGGGCATACGCATTTGAAATAAACACAAAACTCTCCTAAATTTATTGAAATGGATATCGGCCAAGATCGGCCAAATGTAGTTAATTATACCTGCTCACCTGCGCGCATTCGGTGAAAACGGCGAACGAACTCAGTGAAAGTGCTTGTCGCAATCGCATCACGCATTTCTGCCATGAGTACCTGATAGTAAAACAGGTTGTGGATAGTGTTCAGCCGCGCCCCGAGAATTTCCTTGGTACGATGCAAGTGATGCAAATAAGCTCGCGTAAAGTTGCGACAGGTATAACAGCCGCACGTTTCATCTAGTGATCGGGAATCGGTTTTGTACTGTGCATTTTTTATTTTTATATCGCCCCGGCGAGTAAATAGCCAGCCATTGCGTGCATTGCGCGTCGGCATCACGCAATCAAACATATCAATACCCTGTCCAACCGCAAACACCAGATCTTCCGGAGTGCCTACCCCCATCAGATAGCGCGGTTTATCAGGCGGCAACTGGGGGGCCGTGTGCGCCAGAATGCGCGAAAATTCTTCTTTCGGCTCACCAACAGATAAGCCGCCAATAGCGAATCCATCGAAATTGACCTCCGCTAGCTCTGCAAGAGACTCATCGCGCAATGCCTCATGCATCCCGCCTTGAACGATGCCGAACAGCGCGTTGGCATTGCCCAGTCGATCATGTTCATCGCGTGAACGATGCGCCCAGCGTAGCGAGAGGCGCATTGACTGCGCCGCCTGATCAAGGGTTGCAGGATAAGGCGTGCATTCATCGAAGATCATGACGATATCCGAATTCAACACCTGCTGGATTTGCATCGAGATTTCCGGCGTTAAAAACAGGCGATCCCCATTAATTGGGGACGAGAAGTGTACGCCTTCTTCTGAAATTTTTCGCAATTCGCCCAAAGAGAACACTTGAAAACCGCCTGAATCGGTAAGAATCGGTCGATCCCACGCCATGAAACGATGCAAACCGCCATGCGCTGCAATAACCTCCAACCCCGGCCGCAACCACAAATGAAAGGTATTGCCTAACACCACACTCGCACCCATTTCCACCAACTCATCCGGCGCCATGGCCTTGACGGTGCCATACGTACCAACCGGCATAAAAACAGGTGTGTCTACGACACCATGCACTAGAGTCAGCTGACCACGACGCGCGCGGCCATCCTTCGCCAGAAGTTCAAATTTCATGGTGCTGGCTTGCGGGTTAACCACATCGCGTCCCCATAGCTAAAAAAGCGATAGCCCTGTTCAATGGCATGCCGATAGGCGGCGCGTATTTCTTTCACGCCAGCAAACGCGGAGACCAGCATCAAGAGCGTTGATTTGGGCAAATGAAAGTTAGTCAACAACGCATCCACCACTTCAAATTTAAAGCCCGGTGTAATGAATATCGCCGTCTCGTTAGCGCCGACTTTTACGCCGTTATCTGTCGCGGCAGATTCCAGCGCGCGCAATGAGGTCGTGCCCACCGCAATGACACGCCCGCCGCGTGCCTTTGTCGCGGCAACAGCTTCGGCAGTTGCAGGCGAAATGGTATATCGCTCGGTGTGCATGTGATGCTCGGCCAAGGTTTGCGTGCGCACCGGCTGAAAGGTTCCCGCCCCGACATGCAGCGTGACATAGGCAATAGCCACGCCTTGCGCGCGCACCCTGGCGAGCAAATCTTCATCAAAATGCAGACCTGCCGTGGGTGCAGCCACCGAGCCTGTTTCCCGCGCATAAACCGTTTGATAACGTGTTTCGTCCGGCGCTACCGCCGCACGCGCGATGTAGGGTGGCAGGGGCAAACGGCCATGCGCTTCGATCGTTTCCAGCGCCTCGCCTGGCAGACGCAAGCGATAAAACTCTCCCTCGCGGCCAAGGACCTCGACATCGAGCAATCCTTCAAGAATCAACCGGCTACCCGTCTTGGGCGATTTACTCGCGCGTACTTGCGCCAGCACTTCATTACTGCTCACGATACGTTCAACCAGAACCTCCACCTGCCCGCCTGTGGCCTTGACACCTTGAAGCCGTGCATGCATCACGCGGCTGTCATTCATGACCAGTAAATCACCCGGCTGCAACACGCTGGGCAGATCCGAAATGCGCTGATCCAGCAGCGGTTTTCCACCGGCATTTAGCAACCGGCTGGCCGAGCGCTGCGCCAGCGGTGCTTGCGCGATCAAGCGCTGCGGCAATGCATAGTCAAAATCAGCGAGAGTCAAAGGGTTCATCGTCATGCAAAAGTCACTCGAGTAAAACACAAGGGTCGCAGAAGCGACCCTTGTTGCCTGCACGTTGTTTGGCGCAGGTTTATTGAAGAAACGGGTGGCGCAGCACGATGGTTTCTTCCCGATCCGGCCCGGTAGAAATCATATCGACGGGAACGCCGCAATGCGATTCCATACGCTGAATGTAAGCGCGCGCCTCGGCGGGTAAACCGTCTAGCGTCTTGACGCCCACGGTGCTGCCCTGCCAGCCCGGCAGCGACTCATAGATAGGTTCGCAGCAGGCAAGCTCATCAGCGCCCACGGGCAAAATGTCGGAAATATATCCATTGATGCGGTAGCCCGTACAGATTTTCAATTCTTCTACGCCATCCAGCACATCCAGCTTGGTAATGCACAAACCGGATACGCCGTTAATCTGAATGGCGCGCTTTAATGCAGCGGCATCAAACCAGCCACAACGCCGTGCCCGGCCTGTTGTGGCACCGAACTCATGGCCTTTGGTGGCCATATGCTTGCCGACCGGGTCCTGCTTATCCAAGGCATCATAGAGCTCCGTCGGGAAAGGGCCACCACCCACACGCGTGGTGTAGGCCTTGGTAATGCCCAATACATAATGCAGCATGCTCGGCCCCACGCCTGCGCCAGCGGCAGCCGCACCCGCCACGCAATTGGAAGAGGTGACAAACGGATAGGTGCCATGATCAATATCCAACAAGGTACCTTGCGCGCCTTCAAATAGGAGATTCGCGCCGGCTTTGTGCTGGTCATACAGCGCACGCGGCACATCGGCGATCATTTTTATCAGGCGGGGCGCAATCGCCATGGTGTCATCCAGCGTTTTCTGGAAATCCACCGGCTCCACCCCGTGATAATTTTTCAGCACAAAATTATGATATTCGAGTAGTTCCGCCAAACGCTCGGCAAAGCGTTGAGGTTTGGTCAAGTCCTGCAACCGCAGCGCACGCCGCGCGGCCTTGTCTTCATAAGCGGGTCCGATCCCCCGCCCGGTGGTGCCAATCTTGTTGCTGCCTCTGGCGGCTTCACGCGCAATATCAATCGCCTGATGGTAAGGCAAAATCAGCGGACAGGCCTCGGAAAGTTTCAAGCGCGATTCTGCCTCAATGCCTGCGGCTTTGAGCTCGTCCAATTCTTTAAGCAAAGCCTCGGGTGACAGCACCACGCCGTTGCCGATGTAGCACGTAACCCCAGGGCGCAAAATGCCGGAAGGGACCAGATGCAACACGGTTTTTTTACCACCAATGACCAAGGTATGGCCCGCGTTGTGTCCCCCCTGAAAGCGCACCACGCCGTCGGCATGATCCGTCAACCAATCGACGATCTTGCCCTTGCCTTCATCGCCCCACTGCGTCCCGATAACTACAACATTTCTGGCCATTTCAATCTTCTTTCAGAGGTTCAACGATCCATTCATTCGTGCGTAAAACAAGCGCTCGATCACAATCTGACTCCCGCCAGGAGCCTTCGTGGCCCGGCAAGGCAAATACCACGCGCTCGCCTGCACTGCGCAAACGCTTCACTTCAACATGCACCGCCCCATTTTCCGGCCAGGGCACCAGCACGCCACCACGCCGTTTGCCATTCGGAGCCAAGCGGGCAATCTCTCTTAAGTCCATGGAAAACCCGGTCGCGGGACGCCCTCGCCCGTAGGCGGCACCCAGTCCATCATATCGCCCACCCAGAGCCAATGCACCCGCACTACCGGCACAGTATGCCGCCATGACAACGCCCGTATGGTAGTTGTAGCTGCGCAGATCGGCCAAATCAAACCCGATGGGCAAATCGCCTAAGCTATGCGCCATGCGCTGTAAATCGCGCAGGGCGGAAGTAATCGCTGGCAATGCAGGCAAACGCTGTGCGGCCTCGTCAAGCACGCGTTGATTCCCTTGTAAATCAGGCAAAGCCAGTAACGCAGAACGCAGCGGCTCGGCGACCCCTGCCAGCAACTCGTGCAGCGCCGGAATATCTTTTCCCTGCAATGCACTAAATACTTCCTGCGCCAGTTCAGCGGCAAGCTCCGCCGATTCAATCAGCGCATTGAAAATAGCCGCATGACCAAAATCAAGGCGCACGGTTTGAATATCACACAAGCTCAAGGCCGAGGCTAACAACCTAACGATTTCAATATCCGCCTCCATCCCGCTGTGGCCATAAAGTTCGGCACCAATTTGCACAGGCTCGCGCGTGGCAGAAAACGATGCGGGCAAAGTATGCAATACGCTGCCGCAATAACAAAGCCGCGTAACACCGCAACGATTCAGCATATGCGCATCAATGCGTGCAGCCTGCGGCGTGATGTCAGCACGCACGCCCATGCTGCGGCCAGAAATCTGATCCACCAGCTTAAAGGTGCGCAGATCAAGATCGCTGCGATTGTCAGGCAGCAATGACTCGACAAATTCGAGCATCGGTGGCATCACTAAGTCGTAGCCATAGCTGGAAAATTCATCCAGTAACTGACGCCGCAAAGTTTCGATGTGCTCCGCCTCGCGCGGCAGCACATCCTCGATTGACTCAGGTAATAACCAGCGACGATTTCCCATACTGATCAACGAAATAACAACAATAAAATCAAGCCGAGCACCATTGATGACAGACCAATAAACCGAATTTGACCATCGGCCAATTCGGTCAATCGACGAAACATGTCACGCCAGACGTGCGGTGCCAAAAATGGCAACATGCCCTCGATGAGCAGCATTAGCGCAAAAGCAAGTAGCAATGTCTTGTACATGGCCAACAGTCGCTACGCTCGGCTACTTTCCATGACCGCTACTCTTCAAATACTTGAAGAATTCGGAATTTGGTTCGATAACTAGCAAATCGCTCTTGTTTTTGAAGCTGGCACGATAAGCCTCCAAGCTGCGATAAAAAGAATAGAACTCAGGATTAGCACCAAAGGCCTGCCCATAAATCGAGGCGGCTTTCGCATCCCCTTCACCTTTGATCTTCTGCGCATCGCGATAGGCCTCGGCAATGATGATCTCGCTTTGCCGATCCGCATTGGCACGAATTTTTTCCGCCTCTGCAGCACCTTGCGAACGCAATTCATTCGCTACCCGCTTGCGCTCGGTTTCCATGCGGCGGTAAACCGATTCAGAAACCTCGGGCGGCAAGTCCACTCGCCTGAGACGCACATCGACAATTTCCACGCCAATGGTCCGCATATCCGCATCCGTTTTATTTTGCACCTCAGTCATGATAGCTTCGCGCTTACCCGAGACCACATCGTGTACCGTGCGCCGACCAAACTCTTCGCGCAAGGCCGAATTGACCGTTTGCATCAATCGGGTTTTCGCTATCGCCTCATCACCACCCACGGAAATGTAGTATTGCTTCACATTGTGGATGCGCCATTTAACATACGAATCAACTTGTACCGGTTTTTTTTCAGCTGTCAGAAACCGCTCGGGCTCCGCCGAATCAAGTGTCAAGATGCGCTTGTCGAAAAAACGGACGTTCTGGATCATGGGCCATTTAAAAACCAGACCCGGCTCGGAAATCACCGACTTGACTTCACCCAACTGGAAAATAATGGCGTACTGGCGTTGATCTACCGTAAAAATAGTCATTGACGCCAACACCAGCAAGCCAAAAACTAACGTCGCGATAATGGATAATGAGCGTTGCATCAGCGTTCTCCCCGTTCCCGTGAGCGCATGGTTTCTCGCGAACGACCATCCCCTGGCGCTGTGCGTTCAAGCTGCGGTGGCGCGCCCACTGCAATAGTCGGCGCTGATGACACGCCGCGCGGAGCACTTGTTGCCTCCTCCGTTGGTGAAGCAGCCACTCCCGCTGCTGCTTGCATTAGTTTATCCAAGGGCAAATACAGCAAATTGCCGGAACCCTTGGCATCGATCATCACCTTGCTGGTATTGGCATAGACCTGCTGCACGGTATCCAGATACATGCGACTACGCGTGACTTGAGGGGCCTTTTTATACTCGACAAGAATCTGCTTGAAGCGCGATGCGTCGCCTTCAGCTGTGGCAATGATGCGTTGCTTATAACCATTGGATTCTTCCGCCAAACGGGAAGCGGTACCACGCGCACGCGGAATGACATCATTAGCATAGGCCTGGCCTTCGTTCTTGGCCCGCTCACGGTCCTGCCCGGCTTTAACCGCATCATCAAACGCGGCCTGCACCTGTTCTGGTGGCTGCGTACCCTGCATGCTCACAGACCGCACTTGAATACCAGTGTCATAACGATCAAGGATTTCCTGAATCAGCTTTTGCGTATTTGCCGCAATCTGATCGCGCCCCTCGTACAGTACAAAATCCATTTTGCTTTTGCCAACAATCTCGCGAATCGCTGTTTCCGCTGCCTGCGTCACCGCATCATCGGGATTACGATTGTTAAACAAGTAGGCTTTAGGATCCTTTAGCAAATACTGCACCGCAAACTGCACGCTTACAATATTTTCATCGTCTGTCAGCATAAGCGCTTCTTGAGGCACCTTGTTTTTTTCTGTACCCCGATAGCCAATTTCGACTGTTCGTACACCCGTCAAATTAACCACTTCATTCGACTCAATCGGCCACGGTAAGCGCCAGCGCAATCCCGGCTCAGTAATTTCCTTGAATGCACCAAACTGTAGAACCACGCCGCGTTGCGATGCGTCAACTGTGTAAAACCCACTGCCCAGCCACACTACAGCAACCAATGCCACAATAATGCCCAAGCCTCCGCCAAACTGCCTTGGGCTAAAGCTGGGTATGCCACTATTGCCACTACCCGGCCCACTCGGGCCGTTGCCGCCATTTTGACCGCGTTGTGCTGAATTTTTATTACCAAAAATTCCGGATAAACGACGATTTATGTCGCGCCATAAGTCTTCCAAGTCAGGTGGGCCTTGCTTATCCCCACCTTTTCCGCTCTCAGACTTATTGCCCCAGCCATGATCGTTAAGCGACATCAAAATACCGGTTATCACAGTGAAATAGCTCCGTTAAATTAGCGCAGCATCAGGTTGCTACCGCTAGATGAGATACATGGAAAAGAAAAATCACAATGTCATCGTATCGTCTCGCCCCCATGCTGCTCTTCGGCTTAGACGATCCGACAACGGATGAGCTTGCGAAAACTCAGTTAGCACATGCTGCAACAGCAACAGATTTTCACCTGCTTTGCACTTAGTCGAATAGCAGAAATGTTACCACATCACTCCTGCAGAAGCCCCGAAGTTACCGTTACCACATCAATCTTGTTCCGCACAGCCACCTGGGAAAAGCTAGTGCACCAGTCTCCGCCAGAGCCTGATAAAAAAACACAATCGCTACCTCGTTAAGGCGCGCTACTTGGCGATCTCAAGCACATTCCCCTTGCCTGAAAATAAACCCAGCAACGGATCACTCAGCCTCATCTGCCTCAAGTGACATATCAATTGCGCGCACGGGCACGATGGTTGATATGGCATGCTTATAGACCATTTGAGTCACGGTATTTTTCAGCAACACTACATATTGATCAAAAGAATCAATTTGCCCTTGCAATTTAATGCCATTCACCAAATAGACGGCGACAGGAACGTGCTCACGGCGCAAAATATTCAAAAACGGGTCTTGTAACATTTGCCCTTTATTACTCATGGTTGCATCCTTTAGGTGACTCGGGTTGTGTAAACGAATAATGTAAACGGATTTTCCACGCTATGCCATCAGCACCGACTTTTCTGTCTTTACCGATCATCGGCAAACGGATTTTTAGAGCTTTTGTATTGAATCCGCAATGGCGTGCCATGAAGCTTGAACGCTTCAAGAAAATAGTGCTCAAGAAAACGTGTGTATGAAGCAGGGACATATTCTAGCATGTTGCCATGAATCACGATAATCGGCGGATTGCTGCCACCTTGATGTGCATAGCGTAGTTTAGGTCGAAACAGGCCATGACGTGGCGGCGTCTGCTTTTCAACCGCCGAAATGAGTACCCGGGTAAGCTTAGGCGTGGCCATTTTTGCCATCGCCGCCGCATACGCTTTATCAACAGAAGCCAAAACACCGCCTATACCCTGCCCTTTACTGGCAGAGATGTAATGCACCTGCGCAAAGCCCAGAAAATTAAGCTTATGCTCAATGGATTCCTTAACACGCTCCTTGTGGTAGGAATCAATTGCATCCCATTTGTTAACAGCAACTACTAGCGCGCGCCCGGCCTCCACGCAAAATCCGGCAATATGTGCATCTTGATCAGAGATATCCTGGCTGGCATCGACCATCAGCACGACAACATTGGCTTCTTCAACAGCCTGCAAGGTTTTAATGACGGAGAACTTTTCAATGGCTTCAAATACTCGCCCCTTGCGCCGTAATCCTGCGGTATCGATCAGGGTATAAGTCTTGCCATTTCGCTCAAAAGAAATTTCGATAGCATCGCGCGTAGTGCCTGGCATATCAAATGCGATGACACGCTCTTCGCCCAGCAGAGTATTGACCAGCGTACTTTTGCCTACATTCGGGCGCCCAGCGATTGCGACCCGGGGGCCTGCTGCGGTATGGTTGCCAGCATCGGCATCGGCAGTAAAAGATGCTAGCGCCAGTTCAACCAGCTCGCGCACACCATCGCCATGCGCGGAAGAAATCACGCAGGGTACGCCGCAACCCAGCTCATAGAATTCAGCGCTGACAACGGCACGATCCATGCCTTCACCTTTATTGACGGCCAACAAGACAGGCCGGCCACTGCGCCGCAGCAAATCCGCTATAACCATATCTTGTGGCGTAAGCCCCGCGCGCGCATCGACGACAAACAACAACATATCAGCTTCGGCAATCGCCGCTTCGGCCTGACGCGCCATTTCGTGCACGATGCCTTCTTTGGCTTGCGGCTCGAACCCACCCGTATCCACGACCAGATGAGGCTTGCTGCCTAAGCGCCCGTGACCATAATGACGGTCTCGTGTCAGACCCGGCTGATCGGCCACCAAGGCATCACGCGAACGTGTCAAGCGGTTGAAAAGCGTTGACTTACCCACATTGGGTCGGCCAACAATCACCAGAGTAGGGTTCATCGATTAACGTACCGCCATGGCATAAATACCCCCATTCACTGTTTGCACCACAAACCCGGTAGCGGAGCGCACAGGATCCGTACGGATCGCGCTTCCATCTGTTTTTGCGCGGCCCACAAGACGGCCGTTATCACTGCGCAATGCATGCACTAAACCTTGGCTATCAGCCACAATAACAAATTCACCCAAGGCCAATGGACGAGTGGGGCTGCGTGCCACTAGCTTGTCGAGCTGCCAAACACTTGCTCCACTATCTTTATCCAGTGCTGACACCATGCCTTTCGCATCAGTAACATATACCTGCTTGCTATCCATATCAAGGCCAGCAATAGACGACATCTCACGTGACCACAAGTTATTGCCGCTATTGGCATCAAAGCAAGCCACCCGGCCCTGATAGGCAACCGCACACACGGCATTTCCTTCCATCACGGGGGCGCTCATCACATCCGTGATGCGCTCTAGCTCAGTGGTTCCTTTCGGGGTTGCCACGGTGGCTTCCCATGCAGCAGCACCGTTGGTATTAGCCAGCGCCACGAGCTTGCCCCCTGGAAACCCGACATAGGTTAACTTTCCCGTATTTAGCGCACTGGCATATGAGCGCAATAACAACGCGGGAACATTCCGCTGATACATCCAGCGGAGCTTGCCGTCGGCGACCTCCAGACCAACCACACGCGAGTCACCCGAGCGCACGATCACCAGTCCGTCAGCCAATGAAGGCGGAGCCAACACTTCCGAGCTCACGCGAACTCTCCAGGATTCCTTGCCTGAGACCGCATCAAACGCCAGCACCTCACCTTTAGCCGTACCAACAACGACTATTTTTCCATCAGTACCAACACCACCCGATATTATCTGCCCTGTTGCCACGCGCCAAATTTGCTTACCTTCATCAAATCGCGCCAAACTGCCATCAACAGCAGCGGCATACACACTCCCTGCCACCACCGCCGGGGCCAAGCTATAACTGCCCGCATTGCCAATACTTGCTTGCCAAAGACTGTGCAACTCCGTCTTGGAATCAAGCGCCGGCAACTCTTTTAATTTTACTTTAGGCGCACTGCTATCGAAGGGATTCAGCTTGTTCAAGCTATCCAGCGAAACACAGCCACTCAATAAAAACGCGACACTGAATCCCACGATGTACCAGCGACTCAATTGCCCCATCCGCCCAGACTTGCTCAAAGATTTTAAAGTTGTGCTCACTGAACAACTCCCAGCGCATCACGTTTGGCTTGTACCAGCTCGCGATAAGCTTGATGCTGCGATACTTCCTCGACTTTTGTCGACGCATCGATCCTGGCTAGTGCATCATCATACGACTTGGCTGCCTCAACAGGCTTGCCTTGAGCAACATAAATATCGCCGCGAACATCTGCATAACGTGCGGCGAAAGGCACAGGCGGCTCAACAGCCAGCTGTTTAAGCGCTTCGTCATAAGATTTTTCTTCGAGCAGCACCGTGGCCAACCGCAGACGCGCCAATGCGCGTAGACCGACATCGGTTGCGTGGTCGGCCGCCCAAGCCAGCTGTACGCGCGCATTTTTTAGGTCACCTTGATCTACCTGAATTCGTCCCGCAATCAATGCGCCCATGCCAGCATAGCTGGTGCCAGAATATTTTTCGATCAGTTCACCAGCCAACTCTTTTACCCGCTTTGCATCTTTTTGCCCAGCTGCTTGTTGTAAGCCAGAATAAATCACTGAGGCTTTCGCAGATTGTTGGTGTTGCCACCACTGCCACCCCTGCCAGGCTGCTACCGCCAGGGCGAGCGCCACGACAATGCTGGTTACGCGGTTGCCGTATTGCTGCCACCAGGTTTTGAGTTCAGCGAGTTGTTCCTGCTCTTCAAGATCATAAGTTGCCATGATTGTCTTCCGTAGAATCGTCATCCGTCGTAAAAAGAACTTCGCCGAGGTGATCGGCAAGCTCATCAAAATGTACACGCACTTGTGAAACTGGCGGCAGAGGTGAGACCGCTAAAGAAGCCATAGGTTCACGCAATTGCTTGACGCTCACCGCATTTGCCGCCGTCTCATCATCGCCGACTATTAGTGCTAATGGCGCGCCAGAAGCATCGGCTTTTTTCATTTGTGCTTTAAAGCTACCCCCGCCACAATGCAATTGAATAGCATAGCCGCTGCTGCGCAAGTGTTCCGCGATGCGGAACGCGAATCGCCCAGCCGCTTCGCCTTGATGCACCAAATACGCGTCAGGCACAGGTGTTTCATGCCGATGTCCCTGATCCTGCCACAACGCCAGCAGACGCTCAATGCCCATGGCAAAGCCACAGGCAGGTGCCGGCTTGCCGCCGAGTTGTTCAAGCAAGCCGTCATAACGCCCACCCGCACAGACCGTGCCCTGAGCACCGAGCGCATCAGTGACCCACTCGAACACGGTACCATTGTAGTAATCCAGCCCGCGCACCAGCCGCGGATTAATACGGTAGGGAATGGCGACATCTTTCAGCAGTTGCTGCACGCCTTCAAAATGCTTGAGCGATGCTTCGCCGAGATAGTCGAGCAACTGCGGTGCGCCAATGACCAAATTCTGCATCACCGGATTTTTCGTATCCAGAATACGCAGCGGGTTAGTGTGCAAGCGTCGCTGTGCATCTGCATCCAGCAACGCCGCATGACCGGAAAAATAAGCAATCAGATCGGCACGGTGCCGCGCACGCTCTTGGCTCTGCCCCAGGGAGTTGATTTCAAGACGAATGCCTTGCAAGCCAAGGTCATCCCAAAGTCTTGCGCACATCGCAATTTGCTCAGCGTCAATATCAGGGCCAGCAAAGCCCATGGCTTCGACACCCACTTGATGAAATTGACGATAACGGCCTTTTTGCGGGCGCTCATGCCGAAACATGGGGCCCATGTACCACAGTCGTTTAGGGCCTTCGTACAACAGGTTATGTTGTATTACCGCCCGAACACAGGAGGCTGTACCCTCAGGGCGCAGCGTAAGCTGCTCGCCATTGAGTACATCGACAAAAGAATACATTTCCTTTTCAACAATGTCGGTAACTTCACCAATAGCCCGATGGAACAGCCCTGTCGGCTCGACCATCGGCATGCGAATGGGCCGGTAGCCATAGGCGCGCAGCCAGTCGCGTATCGTCTCTTCAAATTGCTCCCACAACTCGGCGTCCGCAGACAATATGTCATTCATGCCACGAATGGCTTGCAGAGTCTGGCTCATCGTTAGACTTCAGATACGCGGGGGGTAGGTACGTACAACATAATCATCAACCAGCTGCCGAAACTCAGCCGCGATATTTTCTCCGCGCAACGTCACCACGCGCTCGCCATCGACATACACAGGTGCTACGGGATCTTCGCCTGTACCTGGCAGAGAGATGCCGATATTGGCTTGTTTGCTTTCACCCGGGCCATTGACGACACAGCCCATCACCGCGAGCGTCATATTTTCCACGCCGATGCGTTGCATCTTCCACTCAGGCATGCGCTCGCGCACATGAATCTGGATGTCCTGCGCCAACTCTTGGAACACCGTACTAGTAGTGCGTCCGCAACCGGGGCAAGCCGCCACCAGCGGCGTAAACGCACGCAGCCCCATGGTTTGCAGAATCTCCTGGGCGACAATCACTTCGCGCGTGCGGTCGCCGTTAGGCTCAGGGGTTAGTGAAACGCGCAGTGTGTCACCTATGCCTTCTTGCAGTAGCACAGCCAATGCTGCGGTCGAAGCCACAATGCCTTTGCTGCCCATGCCCGCTTCGGTCAACCCCAAGTGCAGCGGGTACTCGCAACGACTGGCCAAGTCACGATAAACCGCAATCAAGTCTTGCACACCAGAAACCTTGCACGAGAGAATAATATGATCGCCCGCCAGTCCGAGTGATTCTGCCTGGGCAGCGGATTCCAGAGCGGAAGCCACCATGGCTTCACGCATGATTTCAATGGCATTCTTAGGCTCAGCACGTCGCACATTTTCGTCCATGATGCGGGCAAGCAACACTTGGTCCAAACTACCCCAGTTCACACCAATGCGAATGGGTTTATCAAAGCGGCAGGCAACCTCAATCAACTGAGCAAACTGCTCATCACGCTTCAAACCTTTGCCGACATTGCCCGGATTGATACGCAACTTCGCCAGACTTTCTGCACAGGCCGGATATTCCGTCAGCAATTTATGCCCGTTGAAATGGAAATCACCAATCAAAGGGACATCCACATTCATCTGTGCAAGCCGTTCGCGAATTTTCGGCACAGCCGCAGCGGCCTCGCGCGTATTCACCGTAATGCGCACCATCTCGGAACCAGCACGCGCAAGCTGCGCCACCTGCATCGCAGTTGCGAAGACATCTTCAGTATCGGTATTGGTCATCGACTGAATAACAATCGGTGCCGTACCACCAACGCCGACTTTTCCAACGTTGACACGCCGAGACGCGCGTCGTGGGAAATGGAGTGATGGTGTCACACTCATTCGACAGTCAATCTCGCCACATCAGCACGCGTAAAGGGCTGCAAATCAACACTGCGCTCGCCAGAGAAAATATGTACGACAGATGCCTTGCCCACCCATATCTGAAATGGGGCTTTACCTTTAACTATTCGAGTCGTTCCTGCGGGGAACTCTCCGCTTAAAATAATTTCCCGCGTCGCATCACGAATCTCAACCCATGACACGCCATCAAAGACAATGCGCAAGCCTACTGAAGGCGACGGAGCCGCAACTGCTGTCACCACACCAGATGATGGATTTTCGACCAGTGCATTCGCACCAGCTACGGACTCCACAGTATCAGCAGCACCACTATTTTTTGGCTGGGCATTTTCTACCGAAGTGAGTGCTGGTGATACAGCCGCCGACGCTGCAGAACGGGTTGATGCCGCCAGCGCAGGTTGCTGCATTTGCTGTTGCAACATATAGCCATAGACTGTGAGCGCCAAGATAACAGCAACAACGGCTGCTATCAGATACTTGACCACCCGTCGCGAGGTCCTTGCGCCCAGCCTGACCTCCCCCATACTTCTCGGCGGACGAACTTCAGGCAGGATTAATGGTGCAACTGAATCAAGCGCTGCCAAAAAAGGGCCCGCATCCAAGTCAAGATATTTGGTATAGCTGCGTACAAAACCTCGCACCGTAGTCATGCCCGGCAAGCTGTCATAAGCATCTTGCTCCAACATTTCAACTTGGTGCACACTGAACCGGGTCGCACGGGCAACAGAGTCCATCGTTAAACCACGACTTTCACGCTCCGCCCGCAATGCAGCCCCCGGCAAATTTTTACTCACGAGCGCTCCAGCAGAAGCCTCAGTCAATGAGGGTTGCGGCAAATCGTCCCTCATTCATACGCTCCTTGCAAAAGTAGCCGCTGTTCGGGAGAATTCGCAAAACGTTTGCGTAGCTGCCCTGCAAGGTGGGCTTCAGCTTCGCGATTACCCAGTTTTCTCTCGATGCGTAGAGATAACCATGTGAGCTCTGCATTCAACTCATGAACCTTTTCAATCTCGGACATCCACCGTTTAGCCTCAGCATATTGCCCTTGACGATAATACAAATTGCTTAGCCAGAACATAGCCTGAGTATTGCCTGGTGCCAAACGTACTGCTTCGAGCAAATAACCTTCAGCAGCTTTGTCATCCTTGAGCTGAATCGCACAGATACCTGCATTAGTATTTGGCTTGGTCGGTGTCGAATAAAGCGGATTTCTGGCTGCGGCCACGAAATAAGCCATCGCCTCTTTCGCGCGACCGTTCTGGCATAAAAACCAGCCAAAATTGTTATTTATTTCAGGATCGCCCGGTGCTAAGCGCAGGGCTTTTACGAAGTTCTCTTCTGCCAGACGCGGCTCATTGAGTGCCATATGCGTGAGGCCGAGCAAATTATAGACAGGAGCATAGCTTGGGTCGACCGAGAGCGCAATGCGCGCTTCTTCAAGCGCAACCGCCGCACGCCCATCAACCAAATAAAGTGAGCCGAGCTCCGTATGCACCTTAGCACGCTGTTGAGTTTCATTTTTTGGTGCGCGTTCGGACATTGCTTGCTCAGCGCCCTCTCCCATCGCTGCAGGGCTGGTCCCCGTTGCAGTACATCCGGCAAGCGTAATGAGAGAACTCAATAGTATGCCCACCAATAAATGCCTTAACTCGCTCATTGGATTATCTCCGTTTTTTGAAAAGCACTCACTGCGATTGTCGCAGTGCGCGATGTTCGCTTTGATTTATCCAGCACCTTGCCGGCCAGCTGGCCACATGCCGCATCAATATCATCGCCTCGGGTTCTCCGCGTTGTCGTTACCAAACCACCTTCACTTAGCAGAGAAGAGAAGCGGCGCACTCGATCAACCGATGAGCGGCGAAAACCGGAGTTCGGGAATGGATTAAAAGGAATCAGATTGAATTTACAAGGCACATCACGCACTAAATGCAGCAAGGCACGTGCATCTTCATCGCGGTCATTGACGCCATCCAGCATGACATACTCAAAAGTTATGAAGTCACGCGGCGCATACTGCAAATAACGTCGGCATGCGGCTAGCAACTCAGCCAATGGATACTTGCGATTGATAGGCACTAACTTGTCACGCAGACCATCAGTGGGCGCGTGTAGAGAAACTGCTAACGCCACTGGGCAGGCCTGCGCCAGACGATCTATTGCCGGAACAATGCCTGAGGTGGAAACGGTAACCCGCCGTCGCGATAAGCCATAGGCATTGTCATCCAGCATGAGCTGCAGAGCAGGAATGAGGTTTTCAAAATTAGTCAGGGGCTCGCCCATGCCCATCATCACGACATTGCTGATGACACGTTCTCCGGCAGGATCATGACCCAAGGCCCGATTTGCCTGCCATACCTGACCGATGATTTCAGCTGTCGTTAAATTCCGGTTAAATCCCTGCCGTCCGGTAGAGCAAAACACACAGGCAAGCGCACAACCTGCTTGCGAGGAAATACACAACGTACCTCGCTGACCTTCCGGAATAAAAACCGTTTCCACTGCATTGCCATTACCCACATCGAACAAGAACTTGCGCGTTCCATCATCAGATAATTGATCGCTAATAATCGGCGGTGGCATGACGGCAGCACGGTCCAGCAATTTCTCGCGGAGCGATTTTGCAAGATCGCTCATCTTGTTAAAGTCACCCTCCCCAAAGTGATGTATCCAGCGCAAAACTTGACGGGCACGAAAAGGCTTCTCATCTTGCTGAGAAAACCATGCCGTCATACTTTCTGCATCGAAATCGAGGAGATTAACTGCCATGGCAAATTAGCGTGAGTAAACGCCCATCGCGGGGAAGAAATAAGCAATTTCAACAGCAGCAGTTTCAGCCGCATCCGAACCATGCACCGCATTGGCATCAATGCTGTCCGCAAAATCGGCACGAATGGTGCCAGGCTCAGCCTTTTTTGGATCCGTGGCACCCATCAACTGACGATGATTGAGCACAGCATTCTCACCTTCGAGTGCCTGTACCATAACCGGGCCGGAAATCATGAATGAAACGAGATCGTTGAAAAACGGACGCGCTTTATGCACAGCATAAAAGCCTTCCGCCTCTTGACGTGACAGATGATGCATACGGGCAGCAATGACCTTCAGGCCGCTCTTCTCAAAGCGGGAATAAATCTCGCCGATCACATTCTTGGCTACTGCATCAGGTTTGATAATCGAAAGGGTACGCTCTACAGCCATAACATTCTCCAGTGGTGAGTAAGGTAACAACAATAACTCGTTATTTTATCGCATATTTCCTGGCATTCCCGCAGATGTCGAATGCCTTTTGCGATGTTTAAAATTTCTTTGCAAAATAAAGTGCTCTTGCCGCAACCCACAGTCGATAAGTTGGCATTTCAATGCTCGGATGCCGATCATTCGATGCCGTTCGGACTTGCCGGACAAACTCATTGAGACGTCGCTCATCGGGCAATTGAACGTTATTACCGCTCAATAGGGAACGCATCAAGTTCCTCGCTCGAGCTTCTGACAACTCACGCAATAAATTTATTTCAAGAGGAAACAAAAACTGGTCTTTTTTTAAATCCAGCAAGGCCAGATCATCCAATAAAACCTGGGCATCTGAAAATCGCCTCGCGGCAATAGACAGCTGTTCCACCGCTTTAGGAAAGCGTACTTCAAGCAAAGGCACAACCTCATGGCGCAAATAGTTACGCGTGTAGTAGCGATCCTCATTACTCTCATCCTCTACCCACTTCAATTGATGCTCTGCTGCATATACAAGAAGAAACTTTTTTGGTAGTTCGAGAAATGGACGCAGTACGCGCCCACGCAGTACGGGAATACCCCCTGCCCCTCTCAAGCCAGACCCACGCAGCAAATTATGCAGAACAGTTTCTGCCTGATCATCTGCATGATGCGCCATACATACCCACCCTGAAGAATGTGCCAACAGGGCATCAAGCCGTATTTTTCTTGCAGCTGCCTCAATTCCTTCGCCAAGCTGAGGTTTAACGCAAACATTGATAATAGACAGATCAATACCTAGTCGGGCACAGGCCTGAGCGCAGTGATCAGACCAATCGTCTGCATTTTTGCTTAACCCATGGTGCACATGAACTGCAGTGAGATGCAAATCCAGCACAGGCGCAATGCTCTTTAGTGCGCAAAGTAAAACTGTTGAATCCAAACCACCCGAATAAGCAACAGTTAAAGCCTGGCCTTTTAGATTCTGATGAATCAGAACACCCTCCAGGGTAGCCTCGACTCCCCTATTGAGCGACTTGTTCCTTGAATCGACCATAGCTCATCAGCCGCTCGAAGCGCCTTTCGACAAGCTCCGGAATAGATAATTTTGACAATTGACTTAATTCCTCCTGGAGACTTATTTTCAACGCTTGCGAGGCTTCTTCATGATCGCGGTGCGCTCCACCAAGCGGCTCACTTATGATTTGGTCAATCAAGCCTAGTGACTTCAAGCGTTGTGCAGTTATTCCCATGGCATCTGCCGCATCCCCGGCACGATCTGCACTTTTCCAAAGAATAGAGGCACAGCCTTCTGGAGAAATTACAGCATAAGTTGAATATTGCAGCATCATCACCGTATCTGCCACAGCAATGGCTAATGCCCCACCAGACCCCCCCTCACCAATAACTGTAGCAATGATCGGCACTTTAAGCTCAGCCATGACCAAGAGATTACGGCCAATAGCTTCGGACTGCCCCCGCTCTTCGGCACTAATCCCAGGATATGCTCCCGGAGTGTCAATGAATGAAAAAATGGGTAACTGGTATTTTTCAGCCATACGCATTAATCGCAAAGCTTTACGATAGCCTTCCGGACGAGGCATACCAAAGTTACGAGTAATTTTTTCTTTGGTATCCCTGCCTTTTTGATGGCCAATGACCATGCAAGACTGGCCATCAAATCTGGCTATGCCACCAACAATGGCAGCATCTTCAGCCGAGTTACGATCACCATGCAACTCTTCGAAATTAGTAAATATACTATTCAAATAATCAAGGGTATACGGCCGATTGGGGTGACGAGCAACCATGGCGCACTGCCATGGTGTTAACTTCGCATAGATATCTTTAGTTAGTTTTTTACTTTTAGCCTCAACCTTAGATATTTCTTCAGAAATATCTACCGCAGAGTCATCCTGAACAAAACGTAATTGCTCAATTTTTGATTCGACTTCGGCAATAGGCTGCTCAAACTCAAGAAAAGAAATTTTCATTCTTTGATTTTACCATTTACTCCACAAAACCTCACAAGCAATACCTAACTTTCCCCATAAAAAAACCCCCTCAAGGTATGAGCTTGAGGGGGTTTTACAAGGGGAGTCTGGCGTTGACCTACTTTCTCGCACGGTGAAGTGCAATATCATTGGCGCAGAGGCGTTTCACGGTCCTGTTCG
>DATCQI010000196.1:0-3193 GCA_036569545.1 Rugosibacter sp.
AGTGCGCGCCAGGGCGCAGGCACTACAGGGCGGGAGCCAGTGGCAATAATAATGTGGCGGGCAATGATCTCTATGCCATTCACTTGCAGCCGGTTAGGCCCCAGCAGGCGTGCACGCCCCGTTATGGCTCGGTCTCCCATCTCTTCGGTGGTGTTTAGCGTACTGGCGACGAAGACATCGCGCAACCGACGTACGCGACGCAGCACGGCGCTGCGATCTACCGTAAGTTGATCAGCACCTCGAATGCCGAATTCCTCAAATGTGGCGCGATGATGAAACGCTTTTGCGGCCTCTATCAATAGTTTGGAGGGCATGCAGCCGACACGGGCACACGTTGTGCCCCAAGGGCCATCATTGATGATGACTACGTTTTGTGTGTGTTTTTTGACTTCACTCAATGCGGCTAAACCAGCACTTCCCGCGCCGATAATGGCAACATCCACTGTTTCTGTCACGAAGGTTCCTTTCGTTCTCATAGTGTGGTTTTTAAAATATAGTGTCTGCGCAAGGCAAAGCTAATGCAATGCAGAAAATTCATCTCCAGCTTACAATGAAGCGCATGAGCAAAACAATATTTTGCTCTTTTCCCACGCCGACACTGAATAAAAAATCTTATGGGCTATCGACTCTCAAAAATCTACACTCGTACGGGTGATGCAGGTACCACAGGCCTGGGTGACGGTTCACGCAGCCCCAAGCATTCCACGCGCATTGCTGCACTGGGCGATGTGGATGAAGCCAATTCGTTGATCGGCGTCATCCTGTGCGAAGAATTGCCCGAGGATGTACGTCTGCTGCTCATCGGCATTCAGCATGACTTGTTCGACCTGGGGGGAGAGCTGTCAATTCCGGGAGCCACCTTGCTTAAAAGCACTCAGCCCGCACAGCTGGAAGCCGCGATTGATCATTACAACGGCGATCTGCAACCGCTCAAGGAATTTATTCTGCCTGGTGGCACACGGGCAGCCGCACTCACCCATCTGGCGCGTACGGTGTGCCGCCGGGCAGAACGCGCCGTGGTGGCCTTGGCTGCTACCGAAACGGTGTCTGATTGCGGGCGGCAATACCTTAATCGGCTCTCCGATTTGTTATTCGTCCTTGGCCGCTGGTTGAATAAGGTCGCAGGCAGTGGTGATGTACTGTGGCAGAAAGGTAAAAATGCCTGAGAAGTTATGCGCGGTAGAATCGAAGAGGCCGGTGCGGATAACACGGTGACAAGTTGCATACGCTATTCGATTAGCCGACTGTTTTGATTTATTGCTAAAAATTTTCCTATAAAAACTTTACTTTAAGGAGGAAAAATGAATCCACGTCTCGCGGCTATTCTGGGCGCACTGACTGCCGATGCCGCTACGCTTGGTTTGCACTGGCTATACGATGCAGAGCGGTTAAAAACCCTGCAACAACAAGGTTCTCTGACATTTCGCACGCCCGACCCGGAAAATTATCAGGGAGTAATGGGTTATTTTGCTCACGCGGGCAAGCAAGTGGGCGACTTATCCTTTTATGGGGAGTCTTGCCGCCTGATGCTGGCGCACCTCGCTAAAACAAACGGCAATTTTGAGCGCCAGGTATTTCAACAGGAATGGCTTGCTGCTTTTGGTCCCGGCGGTCATTGGATCGGATATGCTGACCGTCCCACCCGCCTGACCGTTGTGCGCCTGTTAAGTTATGCCAAGCCGAAAGATTATCCGGCCATCAGTGGTGCCGATGACGATCAATTGCCCGCGCTGGAGTGCGTCTCCGTGATCGTGGCGAGTCAGTGTACAGAGCACATGCGATCACGAGATGAACTCATTCGCACGGTGCAGCAGGCCGTTGCGGTCACTCATGATCACCCGCAAGCGCGCGATGCCGCTACTGTCGCGGCTATTGCGCTGGATGAAGTGCTGGCTGGAACGCCGCTGCCCCAGGCGCTATCGCGTGCGACAGTAGCAGCAGGTGACATGCTGCAACCCTTGCTGAACGAAGCACTCGCGCTGCCGACGCTAGATGCTCCGGCGGCCGCTGCGCGTTTTGGCATGCCATGCCATTTGCATCAGGGCTTACCGCTGTTGTTTCACATTGCTCATCGCGCCAGTGGTTTTCGCGAAGCCGTCGAAGCCAATATTCTCGCCGGAGGTGATAGTTGTGGCCGCTCGCTGATGCTGGGTGCGCTGACAGCAGCGCATGATGCCGTGCGCTCAAAAAAAGAGCCTGCACCCGTTCTGGGCATTCCTCTCGCCTGGCTTAGTCAATTAAGCAAAATTGCCGAAATTGTTAATCAGGCTGAACGCATTACTGCTGCATAGCTCATGCTTTCCATATATAAAAAAGGCGGATGAATTCAAATTCATCCGCCTTTTTACGCTGCAAGCTTTTTTATACTGATCGCTGCCACAGCATCGCATGCGTGACGATGTATTGATATTTACGCTGATGTTCACGAATCACCAAAGGGACTTCTTCTTCGCGGCGCAACACAAAGCCTTCTTGCGTTAAAAGTTCGCGCAGGGCATCGGCTGTTTTTATTGTGCGCCCCGCTTTTTCAAAGCCGCCAGGCCATGCCCCGCGGGGCGTAAATTGTTCTAGCCAGCTATAAGGTGAAAACAGTGCCACCAGGCCACCCACTTTAACCAGACCGCGTGGCCCACCCAGCCGCCCCAGCAATGATTTCGGGCTAGGTAAGCGGCATAGAAGATTGGCCATGAGTACCGCATCAAAATCCACATAGTCGGCGGGCAGTGAACAAGCATCCGCCTGGCGGAAGACCACGCGGTTGCGGTCAATAGCCGGTGCAACGTGTGCGGTAAGGTATGTGCCAAGCTCGCCTTCGTCCTTGCGGAAATAATCAAAGTGACCATCGCGCTGCAAGGCTTTAGCGGTATCGATGAAAGCGCGCGAAAGATCAACCCCGGTTACTTTGCGATAACCACGTGCCAGCTCGAAACTTGCGCGGCCGACAGCGCAACCAATTTCCAGCGCACGCTGTGTGCCTGCACTAAATTCTGGTGCGCCCTCGAGCAACCATTGGGCACAGCGCAGTGGAAATTCTGTCGCCGCCTGCGGGCCAAAAGCATGTGGCATTTGGTCGGCCTGGCTGCCAAAGTGCAGCAGCATGTAATCATTCACCATCTGTCGGTCTTCATACACCTGATGCGCTGAATCGTCGCTATCCAGGTGAATGACTCCGCCATCATGGGCCGCTTCGACC
>DATCQI010000197.1:0-21779 GCA_036569545.1 Rugosibacter sp.
TTGGTGGATACCTCCTGCCTGATTACGCAGGATGCGCAGCTGGCGATTGTGACTGAAAAAGATGCCGATGGCCTGGAGGTGATTCGGCATTCCACCGCGCATCTATTGGCTTATGCGGTGAAAGACTTGTTCCCCGAAGCGCAGGTAACCATCGGCCCGGTGATCGACAACGGGTTTTATTACGATTTTGCCTACACGCGTCCCTTCACGCCAGAGGATTTGGCGGCGATTGAAAAGCGCATGGCGGAACTGGCAAAAAAAGATTTTCCCGTGACGCGCGAAGTGGTGCCGCGCGATCAGGCGGTTGAGTTTTTCACAAGTCTGGGCGAGCATTACAAGGCCGAGTTGATTGCGGCCATCCCGCAAGATGAGGATGTATCGCTTTATCGTGAAGGCGATTTTGTTGACCTTTGCCGTGGCCCGCATGTACCTTCAACCGGCAAACTCAAGGTTTTCAATTTGATGAAAGTGGCCGGTGCCTACTGGCGCGGCGACTCCAAAAACGCGATGTTGCAGCGGATTTACGGCACGGCGTGGGCCAAGAAAGAAGATCTCGAAGCCTACTTGCACATGCTCGAAGAAGCCGAAAAGCGTGATCATCGCAAGCTGGGTCGCCAGCTTGATTTATTCCATCTGCAAGAAGAAGCCCCCGGCATGGTGTTCTGGCATCCGCACGGCTGGACGGTGTGGCAGGAGATTGAGCAATACATGCGTCAGGTGTATCGCGACAACGGCTACCAGGAAGTGCGCTGCCCGCAGATTCTGGAACGCACGTTGTGGGAAAAATCCGGGCATTGGGAACATTACCATGAGCACATGTTCACGACCGAGTCGGAAAAACGCAACTACGCGGTAAAGCCGATGAACTGCCCTGGCCATGTGCAGATTTTCAATATGGGCATCCGTTCTTATCGCGATTTGCCGTTGCGTTATGGCGAGTTTGGTTCGTGCCATCGCAACGAGCCTTCAGGCGCGCTGCATGGCGTGATGCGCGTGCGCGGTTTCACCCAGGACGATGGGCATATTTTCTGCACCGAAGATCAGATTCAGCAGGAAGTGACGGCCTTTAATGATCTGGTGCGGCAGGTGTATGCCGATTTTGGCTTTGCCGAGGTAGCCGTCAAGCTGGCTCTGCGTCCGGAAAGTCGCGTGGGTGAGGATGCGGCGTGGGACAAGGCGGAAAACGCCTTGCGCGCATCGCTGACAGCCAGTGGCCTGGAGTGGGAAGAACTGCCTGGCGAAGGAGCGTTTTACGGTCCGAAAATAGAATTTCATATCAAGGATGCGATTGGCCGTTCATGGCAATGTGGCACGGTGCAGGTCGATTTTTCCATGCCGCAGCGCCTGGGCGCTGAATTTGTGGGCGAGGATAACTCGCGCCATACGCCGGTCATGTTGCATCGCGCGATCCTCGGTTCGCTTGAGCGTTTCATTGGCATCTTGATTGAAAACCATGCCGGAGCCTTCCCGCTGTGGTTGGCGCCAGTACAGATTGTGGTGATGAATATTTCCGAAGCGCAGGCCGATTACGCGACAGAAGTGACTCAGTTATTGAAAAAAGCAGGCCTTCGCGCGGAAAGTGATTTGCGCGGAGAGAAAATAAACTATAAAATACGGGAACATAGTTTGTTGAAGCGGCCTTACATCGTTGTTGTAGGTGACAAGGAAAAGGCCGCCGGGTTGGTCGCTTTGCGTGCCCGTGGCAATCAAGATCTCGGGCAGATGTCCCTTCAATCCTTGGTTGAACACTTGCTGAATGAGAAAAACAGCAAGCGTGGCACCGCGTTTGTGGCCTGATTTTTTTGTTTTTATGGAGATTTGAACCATCGCTCAAGATAAGTCGCAGCGTCTAAATGACGAAATTACCTCCCCTGAAGTTCGTCTAGTCGGGGAAGATGGTGAACAGTTAGGTATTGTTCCAATACGTCAAGCGCTGACACTGGCCGAAGAGGCTGGTCTGGATTTGGTAGAAATTGCGCCAACTGCCGTGCCCCCTGTGTGCAAGATCATGGACGTTGGCAAGTTCAAGTATCAGGAAGCCAAGCGTTTGCATGAGGCGCGACAGAAGCAAAAGCAGGTGCTGGTCAAGGAAATCAAGTTTCGTCCCGGTACGGATGAAAATGATTACCAGATCAAGTTGCGTAACGTCATAAAGTTTCTTGGTGAAGGCGACAAGGCAAAAATTACCTTGCGTTTTCGCGGGCGTGAAATGGCTCACCAGGAAATCGGCATGCGTATGCTGGAACGTATCAAAGCGGATCTTGTGCAAGAGGCAATGGTTGAACAGTTTCCGAAAATGGAAGGCCGCCAGCTCGTCATGGTGCTGGCGCCTTCCAAGAAAAAAGTACATTGATTTTTTAGTTGTGCTGTAGTTGAAGGAATTTTTCCGCCAGGCAGAAGCCGGGTGGAAATAAGAAGTGATGGCGGGTCATCAAGCATTCCCAAGGCGGGAAACACCTGGCTGTCATGTAATAGGGAGATCTTCGATGCCGAAGATGAAGACCAAGAGCGGTGCCAAGAAGCGCTTTATTGTGCGCGCTTCCGGTAGTATCAAGCGCTCACAGGCGTTCAAGCGCCACATTCTCACCAAGAAAACGACCAAGACCAAGCGTCAGTTGCGCGGTATGCTCACGGTTCATGCCTCCGATGTCAAATCTGTTCGCGCGATGCTGCCGAACGCTTAAAGGAGACTAAAACATGCCTAGAGTAAAACGTGGTGTAACGGCGCGCGCGCGCCATAAAAAGATTCTCGATAAGGCCAAGGGTTACCGCGGCCGTCGCAGTACGGTCTATCGTATCGCTAAAGAAGCGGTGATGAAGGCCGGGCAATATGCCTATCGCGACCGTCGTCAACGCAAGCGTCAGTTCCGCGTGTTGTGGATTGCCCGTATAAATGCTGCTGCGCGTGAGTTGGGTATGAAGTACAGCACCTTGATGAATGGCTTGAAAAAAGCATCCATTGAAGTGGATCGCAAGGTTCTGGCTGATCTGGCCGTGTTTGACAAGCCAGCATTTGCTGCGCTGGCAAATCAGGCTAGGGCCCAGCTTTCCCCTTCAGCTTGAATGTAACGTAGGCAAAAAAAGGAGGCCCAGTAATTTTTGGGGCCTCCTTTTTCAATTGCAACCGCTGATATTGTTTTTTGCACATGCTATTTAGATGATCGATGGATAACCTGGATCAACACCTGGATCAACTGGCGACATCGGCGATTGCTGATTTTTCGCTAGCGACTGAACCTGCCAAGCTGGAAGATGCCAAGGCTGTTTACCTTGGCAAAGAGGGCTCGCTCACGGATTTGCTCAAAGGGCTGGGCAAGCTGCCGCCGGATGAGCGCAAGGTGGCGGGCGCGGCCATTAATGTGGCGAAAGAACGCATAGAGTCGGCGTTGGTGACACGGCGCGACGAGCTGAAAAACGCCCGTCTTGAAGCGCAATTGGCCACTGAATCACTGGATATCACTTTGCCAGGACGAGGCATGCCATGTGGCAGCCTGCACCCGGTAACCAAAAGCCTTCTACGCATCGAGCAGCTTTTTCGCTCGATCGGTTTTGATGTAGCCGACGGGCCTGAAATTGAAACGGATTGGCACAATTTCACAGCGTTGAATACGCCTGAAAATCATCCGGCACGCTCGATGCACGACACCTTCTATCTCAGGGATGCAGATGGCAAAGTGCAAGATGACGTGCTGCTGCGCACGCATACCAGCCCGGTACAGATTCGTACCATGCTGGCTCATGTCGAGCGCTACAAACACCTTGATGCGCTGCCCGAGCTACGGGTAATTTGTCCCGGCCGGGTGTATCGTGTGGATTCCGATGCCACGCACTCACCCATGTTTCATCAGGTCGAAGGTTTATGGATTGGGGAACATGTCAGTTTTGCTGATCTCAAAGGCGTAGTCGCGGATTTTCTGCGTCGATTCTTTGAGTCGGACGATATGAAAGTGCGCTTTCGCCCGTCATTTTTTCCCTTCACTGAACCTTCTGCCGAGATTGATGTGGCCTTCACCAGCGGATCACTGCAAGGCCGCTGGCTGGAAATTGCAGGCTGCGGCATGGTGCATCCGAACGTGCTGCGATTCGGCGGGTTCGACCCTGAAAAGTACACCGGTTTTGCCTTTGGCATGGGGCCGGATCGCTTGGCGATGCTGCGTTACTCCATTCCTGATTTGCGCTTGTTTTTCGAAGGCGATTTGCGTTTTCTTGCGCAATTCAATTAAAACCCCGTTCATGTTAATCACCTGATTATGCAATTCTCTGAATCCTGGCTGCGCAGCCTGTGTAACCCGCTACTCAATACAGAAGAGCTTTGTCATGTGCTCACCATGGCGGGGTTGGAAGTAGAAGAGGTCAAGGCTGCTGCGCCGGAGTTTTCTGGCGTGTTTGTGGCGCAAGTGCTGACGGTCGAAAAACACCCTGACGCCGATAAACTCAACCTGTGCTCTGTGGATGCCGGGCAGAGTGGGCTGTTGCACATTGTTTGCGGCGCGCCGAATGTGGCTGCCGGATTAAAAGTGCCTTGTGCGGTGGTGGGTGCGCGCTTGCCCGGCATGGACATCAAGCAAGCCAAAGTGCGTGGCATAGAGAGTTCTGGCATGCTGTGCTCGTCACGCGAGCTAGGCATAGCGGATGACAATGGCGGTTTGCTGGTGCTGCCAGACGATGCGATTGTGGGTGAAAACATTCGCACCTGCCTTGATCTTGATGATCATCTCATCACCATCAAACTGACACCGAACCGTGCCGATTGCTTGTCGCTGCTGGGCATTGCACGCGAGCTGTCGGCCTTGACGGGTGCGCCGCTGACTTTGCCTGTGTTACCTGATGCAGTACCCGTTGCGGCTAGTCACCAAGATCAACGCACGATTATCCTTGATGCCCCAGCTGCTTGTCCGCGCTACTGCGGACGTATTCTGCGCGGTGTAAACGCACAGGCGCGTACTCCTGAATGGATTAAACGACGCATTGAGCGGAGTGGCATTCGATCGATTTCAGTGGTGGTGGATATCACCAATTACGTGATGCTGGAACTTGGCCAACCCTTGCATGCCTTTGATGACGCCAGGCTTGTCGGCGATATCCATGTACGCTACCCGCAGCCCGATGAGCGTTTGTTGTTGCTGAATGGCCTGGAGATTCAACCTGAACCGGACATGTTGCTGATTGCTGATGGGCAGCACGCTCTAGCACTGGCTGGAGTCATGGGCGGTGAGCTCTCAAGCGTAACTGTAGCGGCAACTGATATTTTTCTGGAAAGCGCTTTTTTCTCGCCGGCGTCTATTGTCGGCAAAGCGCGGATTTTGGGCTTTTCGTCGGACGCTTCTCATCGCTATGAGCGCGGAGTGGATTTCAATTTGCCCCGCTTGGCGATTGAGCGGGCAACGGCATTAATCCTTGCATGCGCGGGTGGCCAGAATACCCAAGCAGGTCCGATTGCTGAAGCGGTTTCCCCCGAGCATTTGCCTTGCCGCAAGGCGGTCGTGCTGCGTCCCGCACGTGCCACAAAGGTTTTGGGTATTGATGTCACCACCGAGCGTGCAGCGGCCTTGCTTGGCGGCTTGGGTTTGAGTGTTGCGCAGGAAGGTGATCATCTCGTGGTCACGCCGCCTTCTTTCCGCTTCGATATTGAAATTGAAGAAGATTTGATTGAGGAAATCGCGCGCCTTCACGGATACGACAATATCCCTTCTGTGCCGCCTGTAGCACGAGCTGCCATGATGCCTGCGGCTGAATTTAGTCGCAGCCCGATGCGGATTCGACAAGCGGTTGCTCAACGCGACTATCATGAAATTGTTACTTACAGCTTTGTTGATGCCGCGTGGGAGGCAGATTTTTCAAGCTCTCCAGCGAATACCCAGCCAATAATCCTGGCTAATCCCATAGCCAGCAACATGAGCGTGATGCGTTCAACGCTCATCGGTGGCTTGGTTGATACCTTGGTCACAAACCGGAAACGACAAACAGAGCGGGTGCGAATTTTCGAGCTTGGCCGCTGTTTTTTCAGGACGGACAACAGTGCACTAGTGGCAGGTTTCGATCAGCCACTTCGACTGGCAGGTTTGGCGGCGGGTTTTGCTGCACCTGAACAATGGGATAAGCCAGCTCGCCGTGTGGATTTTTACGATGTAAAAGCCGATATTGAAGTGTTTTTCTCACCTCGCGAATTAAGTTTTGAGCCCGTGATTCATCCTGCACTTCACCCGGGGCGTAGTGCACGCATCGTGCTCAATGGCCAGCCGGTGGGTGTGCTGGGGGAATTGCATCCCCGCTGGGTAGAGAAATACTCGCTTGGACAAGCCCCTGTGGTGTTTGAGCTGGAACTGGCCCCTTTGTTAATGACTCTGTCCACTGAATACACTGAAGTCTCACGCTTGCCCACCGTGATCCGCGATCTTGCGCTGGTTGTTCCGCAAACACTGGCTTCTTCGTCTGTGCGAAATGCATTGCTCACCGCCGCCCCTGCATTGGTACGTGACATCATCTTGTTTGATGTCTACCAAGGGAAAGGCTTAAGTGAGAGTCAGAAAAGTCTTGCTTTTCACATAGTTATGCAAGATACTCAACGCACTCTCGAGGATGTGGAAATCGAGGGCGTTGTTGCTAAACTTTTAGCCGTTGCACAAAATGACTTCGGTGCTTTATTGCGTTGAACTTTCGTTAATCATTGGTAGCAGGAGTGTGTATGACATTAACCAAATCAGAGCTGGCGGATCTTCTTTTTGAAAAAGTAGGTTTAAACAAGCGCGAAGCAAAAGATATGGTGGAGGCTTTTTTCGATGAAATCAAAAGTGTGCTAGAGAACGGGGATGACGTCAAGCTTTCTGGTTTCTGCAATTTTCAGTTGCGTGACAAGCCGCAACGTCCGGGCCGCAATCCTAAAACGGGTGAAGAAATTCCAATCACGGCACGGCGTGTGGTTACTTTCCATGCCAGCCAAAAACTTAAAATGGCCGTAGAGGCATTCCCGCGTGGCAATACCCAGTAACAGTCGAGACGAGCTGCCGCCCATTCCAGCCAAACGTTACTTCACTATCGGTGAAGTAAGCGAGCTTTGCGGTGTTAAGCCCCACGTATTACGCTATTGGGAGCAGGAGTTTACCCAGCTTCGTCCTGTCAAGCGACGTGGAAATCGGCGCTATTACCAACATCATGAAGTGTTGTTGGCGCGTCGAATTCGAGAGCTGCTTTACCAGGATGGGTTTACAATCAATGGTGCGCGACATCGACTGGATGACCCAACAGCGCCAAAGTTACATGGTCAAAATGAGTCCTTGAATACATCAGAGAATGCGCCATTTGGTACGCAATCGGCTACACCATTTGGTTTACAAGTCGGTACGCAAACCCGATCGCTACGAAAAGAAATTACTGCGATTATTGATTTTCTGCGCTCAGACAAGCTTGAATAGTTCATTCTATTGCTATAATTCTGGCTTGTCGGGGCGTGGCGCAGCCTGGTAGCGCACTTGCATGGGGTGCAAGGGGTCGAAAGTTCGAATCTTTTCGCCCCGACCAGTAATACATGAGTAATACCAAGGGTTTCAGTTAAAAGACTGAAACCCTTTTTTATTGTCTGAACCGCTTATGGTAGTGTTATTCTTTAGCCTGAACACTGGCTAGCAGCGCTGAAAGGAACATGTAATGAAATTGATGAGTCATTTTTTTATTTTCTTTTTATGCCTGCTGCTAAACGCGGTGAGTTGGGCAGCAGGATATGGCTCACTGGTGAGTGAGCGCAGCAATGTACGCTTTGTATCGAAGCAGATGGGCGTATCTGTCGAGGGTGGTTTTCGTCGCTTTACCGGGCAACTTAACTTTGATCCAGCGCATCCGGAGATAGCACGAGCGCGCATCGAGGTTGAACTGGCTAGTGTTGATGCTGGGTCTGCAGAGGCCAATGATGAGGTTGTCGGCAAAGACTGGTTTTTTGTGCGGCAGTTTCCGATAGCTCGTTTTGATATTCGGCGCGTAAAAGCCTTGGGTAATGGTCAGTACGAGGTGCAGGGTACGTTAACCATCAAGAATGTGACGCAGGATATGGTGACTAAAGCGAGTTTTCACGAGGAGGCGGGCCTGGGGATTTTCACAGGAAGCTTTATTCTTAAACGCCTTGCCTTTGGTATTGGCGAAGGGGCATGGGGAGACCCAGGGGTTGTTGCAGATGATGTTAAGGTCAACTTCGTTTTGGCCGCCAAGCCATTGACTAGCCAAAAGTAATATTTACCCCGGAGTCATGGCGAATGGGAGAGAGCAGCGCATTTGCTGCCGAATTGCTGACATCAAATGCGGATAAAACGACGGTCAATGGATGCTAATCTGGTCGAATCGCCATATCACCACCCGTTAGGGCCGGGAGAACTGCCCGCGAAGGCAATCCCAGTTCTGCAAAGCTGAGCGTTTCTTGCTCGACCGGCTTGTAGCGCAGTGGATTATCAGAGCCGACTTTTTTGCAATTTCCCGTATGCATTAAGCCGGTATGAAAGTCGGGTTAAGCTCGACTCAAGCAGCCGGGCCACCTTGTTTTATCCAGTCGGCAAGATCCCAGTACTCACGCCAGTGGGCAATCTTTCCTGTCGCGTTAAGTTCAAACACGCCACTGACTGGAATAGCTAATTTGCCGCCGTTTTTAAACTGAAAGTAGTCAACGCGCTCGGTAAAGACAACTGAACCATTTGCAGCGATGTTGAGTAAATCGAAGACAACGCTATCCAGCATCGGCCAATAGGGGGCAAGAAAATCACCAATGGCTTGATGCCCCTTGAGCGGCCCCCACGGCATGTTGTGATAAACCCCATCTTCAGTGAAATAGGGGAGAAGTGCCTGGTTAGAGCATTTGCTCCAGTCAGCACAGAAGTTGCGAACAATGTCGATGTTGCGTTGTTCAGGAGTGCTTGGCATGTGGCGGTATCCTCGTTTCTAAAAGGAGCCTATTTTATGCGGACTTTAGGGTTTGATCAGCACTTTCATTGCGCTATCGGTTTTGTGAAAGAACGTGGCAAACGCTTGATCGATATCCGATAAGGCAAACGTATGCGAGAAGTATTCTTCGGGTTTGACAACACCGCGCTCCATCATGCGCAGGGCTTCCCACATGTAGGGTTGTACGTTGGCAAAGCCATTCATGTGCAGCGTGATATTACGCAAGAACACGTCGGCGAGATTCAGATTGAACTTGTCGTCGCAGAATACGCCCAGCGCTGCAATTGTTCCCCCGGGGCGAATCAAGTCAAGACTCATCTGCAAGGTTTCGGGCAAGCCAACCATTTCGATGACCTTGTCAAAGCCGCGCCCACCCGTGATTTCAAGCGCTTGTTCTTTCCATTCTGCATGTGACGCGTTAATCGTATCAGCACCTTTTTTGGCTGCAATGGCAAGTCTTTTGGGCAGGGTGTCGATCGCTACCAAGCGGCCAGGGCCGCGATGGAGGGCAATATCCAGCGCCATTAAGCCGCTGGGTCCGCAGCCAATCATTGCGACGGTTTCACCCACCTGAATGTTGGCCAGTTCATTGGCAATAACTGCAGCGGGAAGGTTGCAAGACAATGTGATCGCTGCACTATCGGAAATTCCCGCCGGGACTTTCATGGCATGGCCATCGGCATAGGGCAGCACGAGTGTTTCTGCATGTGTACCATTCAGGTTGCCAAACGGCACACCAAAACCATACACCGCCTTGTGCGTGGTTTCGCAGTGCGCAGTTTGACCTACCTGGCACATATAACAATCGCCGCAAGAGACGGAATAGCCCATACTGATCCGGTCACCCTTTTTGAAACGACCAACCGTTTTTCCTACATCAAGCACTTGGCCGATGAGCTCATGCCCCGTTTGGGATTTGCCTTTTTCCATGATGCCATCCAGCGCACCACGGTACACATGCAAGTCTGAACCGCAAATAGAGGTTGCCGTCACTTGAACCAATACTTCATGGTCGGCACGTAGCACCGAGTCTGGAAGGGTTGTACACCGGATATCCTGCGGGCCGAAATAGACTGCTGCTTTCATGTGTTGTTCCTTGATTTAATGTTCCTGAGCCCGATAAAAACAGCTTAAGTCATCAGGGAGCGACGGAAGTCGCGTGTCGCGCTCTTGACATTAGCTGCGGCACCGGGCACTTCAGGCACGGCAGCACAAAAGGCATCAATTGCCTTGTCAGCCAAGGGTTCCCATTTTGCAATCCATTGGTTAATGGCTTCTGCGTTTCCTGCTTTTTCGAGAGTCATTTTGACAAGTGCTGTAGTCCAGCGGCGGTGGCGTGCCGCGTCCATCAATTGATTATCTGTGAGCATGCCGAGCAGAGTATCGCCATTGTGGCGTGCGGCTTCGCCGAGTTTGCGCAGCATGGTTTCTTCAATGGCTGGTTTGGCAACGAGATTCAATGCGACAAGTGCCTCACCCCAGTCCCAGGTCGTGAGCACTTTTTCCATGAGTTCCCGAAAGCCTTGCCATGCGGGATCGGTTTCCCAATAGGTACGCTCATCCGTGCCGAATCCCTTGTCCGTGAACGTGAGCGAGAGCTCTTTGGTGCGATAGGCCGTATGACTCAACCAGCGCAAGGAATCAGCCGCTTGAAAAGCTGCGCAGTTGGTGATGGTGCTGGCTGGAGACATCTGTTGTATATAAGCCGATGCCATTTGCAGCGTATGAAATAAGTAGCGCGCAGGGGTATAAAGCCGGGCCAGGGTTCCTGCCCATTTTGGATCGAGCGCCTTATCGTGCTCGCGCTCATTGAATTGGTTGAAGAGGCCATGAATATAGGTTTCCTGGCCGTCCTGCAACATGTTGTAGGTGCGATAGACCAGTTCATCCGGATCACGAAAGGCATTCCAGTCGTCATGCTGCAGGGGGCTTTGATCGCGGTTCAGCCTGTACCAGCGATTCATGGCCATATTGGGGTCAAGGTCGTAGGGCGCGCATCCTTTCCGCGTGTTGTACAGAATATTGACGGAAACGATTTCATATTCGCTGGGCTTGCGACGCCTTTTAGCTAAATGGCTCCAGGTTTTCAGGGGTTTTAAAATTTCTATTTCGCTCATGGGAAAATTCCTTGAATTTATTAGTTAGTCAGGTCACAAGTGCTTGGCGTGATAAAAGCGGATGTATTCCACATGGGTATCAATCCGCCCGGCAAATGAAGCCAGATCGACTTCCAGCTCGTTCATGCTGAATGGCCGCCCCAGCATTTCTTCTATGGTTTGCCGCTTGAGAATCATTTCATCGCTGGTTTGAATGCGCAGATAAGCCAACTTGTCTTCAACTTTGATAACTTTTTCAGGATTATCTATTTCTGCGGCTTCCACGACAGCTTGGGCTAACTCGCCCTGGCGCATGACGGGGCCGACATTGTTATTTTGCGAGGCATCTGCAACAGTACTCATTTGTATCCTTTCTAAAATTAGGAATAGTCCGCAGCGGTTTCAGATATCTTTGTCCGAAACAAGTCAGATATGTGCAAAAAGCGGGGCGACGTCTGCTGTATCGACTAGAACATCTTCATTGTCGATGCGTACGGGATAGCTTGCCAAACGGCAATCCCCTGGGTTAATGCCAACACCGGTTTGAGCATCGAAAATCCATTGATGCGCACGACATATCAGCGTCTTGCCATCAAATTGACCTTCCACCAGCAAAATGTCCTGATGGGGGCAAATGCCCTGGTAGGCGCGAATATCCCCACCCTCCAGACTCAACAGCAAAACCTCCTGGCCATTCACCTGAAAGGATTCCATCTCGCCTTCCCACAGGTCGTCCAGCGTGCAAACTTTCTCAAATGTCATGGTTGTTTATTCCCGAATTCATTCCCAAATGACTTCAATGCATTCCATTGGTTTCAGGCCGGATTCACTCACCTTGAGTGTTCGCGACATGGGTTCGCTGGCGCCTTGACGGCGCACGCGCAGGGTGTGGCCCGGACGTGCCGGGACGCGACGGCCAACGGAGTGATGCGCTGCTGCCGCAGCGACGTCATCCATGGTGTTTTCAGTATCCACAGGGAGCAGTTGCAATACAAAATCCCCCTGGAAGTTTGATGTTAAAGGAAACAATGCCATGTCTTTGTCCTTCTTGAAAGTATTTGATGGGTTTGATGAAAGTTGTGCTGTGCGTGGTTTATAGGCAGGCCGTTCTTCAGGCTGCCGCTTTCTGGCGTGCCGCACGAACCTTTTCTACCCACGCATAATTGTGTGCATCGTCGCCTATCTCGCCGGGTGCCAACCCCATGTATTCCAGACCTCCGGCTAGATTCATTGGCTGAATATGCCCTGCCAGGAAGCGGTCGATGAGCGATAAATGGCCCGCGTAACGCTCAGGCTCTTGCTCGAAACACCATTGGCAGCCTTCTGAACAGAAATGATATGAGCGGCCTTTGTATTCGAGAGGAAAGTCACGCACTTTCCATGTGGGGCCAGGGGTTGCATTGATCGGCAACTGACACATGTTGCAGACTATGGGCAGGGTTTCTGGATAGGAGAGTTCGCGTTTTCCGGCGAGCAAGTTGTCAGTAATGACATCCCAATTGGTTCCCCAGGTGGCATTCCAGCCTGGGTATTTTTCTTCGAGCCAAGCGCGCTCTTCAGGCGAGACACCCGCAGCCGGGTTCCACCACACGGTCGGCCGCCAGAACCATACACCCAGATGCATACCGTGATGCTGGTAATCGAGTTCTTCCAGGAACTGGTCCCAGAACCAGGGTTTATCCAGGCCAAGATCGAGCAGCGAGCGTTCAAACTGGGTAACGATCCATTCTTCCATGAACTCTTTGAATGACTGCTTGCGGTGCTCAAGCGGCGTGTAGTAATCCATCATGGGGCCGGTCAGCACGGAGAACAGTTTCCAGGCGCGCCAGATGCCAATATCAACCATTTTTTGTGCTTCGGCTTTTTTCCCGTTTTCGATCAGAATCGAGACCAAGGGACCACCAATCTGCGCATGACGCGATTCATCTGTTTGTATGCTCGAAATCAGGTTGGAAAAAGTCCAGTCTCCTGCTTCGGCAGCGTCCGCTGCGAGGCCTAAAAACTGCATATTGGTAAAACCAGTCTCGAAAGCAAAGGTCAGCATCAAGGCAACGTCAACTGCGCCGCGAGTGGTCATCATGTCGTCAAACATGTGGCGCGAAGCGAGAATGGCCCATTCATTGGTGTCGTAGGCTTTGTGCGCCCAGTCGAACTGGCGATCTTTTGAGCAGTGCTCGTGCGGGAAATACAGTTGAATCTGGCCATGTCGAATCTCGTCCAGCATGCCCATGGTCGCCATGTTGCGCATACCGGGAGCCTTGCCAAAGCGTGCCATGCGGGCTTCTGCCGTGGAGGCTGAGTATTCGGCACGGGCAATCGCGCCAAAGTGTGCCTTGATGACACTGAGCCAGCCTGGGTCGGCATTTTCAAACATTTGGCTACGCTCAAGCGCGGCTTTAACTGAGTAGGCGCCGGCATCTTTTTCGCGCTGAATTTTTACATATTCAGGGTAGGTTTGTTTGTAGGGCTCATCGTAAGACTCCCACGCGGGCATGGGAATGCCCATGCTGCCTGACATTTCGGCAGGAAACAGCTCGTCTTCCTGCACATAGGTGGGTGTCCAGTTGGTGGTACGGGCCAGGTCATACCAGTCCAGTTTGCCTAAATTTGCCATGATTATTCTCCTTTAATGGGTAAAGAATTTTGATGTAAAAATACTGATAGTTGAAAATCAGATTTTTCTAAACAAGGGCGAGCGAACCTGTTGCGCATCGGCAGCAGAAATAAACTTCTCAAAATAAATATCATCTTCAAACAAGCGGCCTTGCATCAAGGCGTTAATACAGGCATCGATCATTAGCGGCGGGCCGCACAAGTAGGCTTGGTTCCCTGTAAATCCGTCAGGATAGGTTGCAGTGGCGGCATCATGCACATAGCCGCGGTATCCGCCCCAGTCAGACTCGGCAGGCTCGTTTGACAAGGCGGGGATATAACGGAAATTTGGGTGCTTTGCCGCTAGTGCAACAAACTCGTCGTGATAGTACAACTCTGCTCGATTGCGTTGGCCGTAAATGAGTGTGACAGGAAGATCCCAGCCATTGTTCAGCAAGTCAAGAATCATCGAGCGCGGGCTGGATAAACCCGAGCCACCTGCCATGAAGACGAATGGTTTGCGCGCAGATTGGTGTACGAAAAACCGTCCATAAGGCCCTTTCACCGTAACACCATCGCCGACTTTTAATTGATTGTGAATGTAGGTCGTGCCTTCACCTCCTGCGACAATACGAACATTGATTTCAATTTCTTTCGCCGTGGAAGAAGGCGATGAAGGTGGATTGGCCAGAGAGAAAGCCCGCTCGATGGCTTTGCCGGGAACGACAAACTGAATGTATTGGCCTGCTTGAAAGTGAATCGGCTCGTCCAGCTCGATGAATACGCCTTTGATGGTGGGCGTCAAATCAACAACCCGGCTCACTGTGCCCGGAAAATCTCGCACAGGGATTTGCTCAGCGTCGGCATCTTCTTCGATTTCAGCTTCGATGGTGACATCGCTGTTGAGGGTGGCACAGCAAGCCAGGGTCATGCCTTCATCACGTTCAAAGTCCATGAGCGCAAAAGAAGAGGCTTGACCATGCTCGATTTCGCCATCCAAAACCTGTACTTTGCAGGTGCCGCACAAGCCATGTCCACAAGCATTGGGAATATAAATGCCTGCTCGCAAAGCAGCATCGAGAATGGTTTGACCCTCTTCAATTTCGAGCGTTGCGCCCATGGGTTCAATGGTCAGTTCGTAAGTCATGCGTTGCGTTTTTTCCTCTTGTCTTTAAAGGAAGGGCAGCGTTTTGCACCTATGCCGCACTTCACCCCGTTTTAACAAATAGTTAAAAAATTACGTTCACAAGCCAGCGTTGTTCAGGCCTTTAAGTTCTGGCGTAATAAACACGAGGTAGTCTTTGTGGCCTACCTTGTTTTCAGCCAGTGATTTATCTAGATCGGGCTGCCAAGGTTTGTGATCTTTTTCCCATTGCATGGTATTCCAGTCAATTTTTGCAGCATCCGGGTGAAAGGCAATGGAAGGCGCAATCCGCGTCATGATCGCTTCACGAAGCATCATTGCAGGTGGCAGGGCAACAGCAAACGGTGCCGAAACGAGTACGTGTCGATCCCAGCAAAAATTGACCAGAATATTTCCGTGGAAATTTTTTACCTGGTCGCGCGGGGCAAACTCGTAAGGCCCTAAAGCTATGACTGACATATTTAACCTCCTGTAGTTAGCAAGGGCTGCTGCGTGCTGCAGCAGCCGGAATCAATAAATAAATAATGCGGTTTAATTCTTTGATGCCTGACCACGCCACATATCAAAGTTGCGCTGATCTTCCGACCCTTCAAATTCGCCGTTATCTCGACCCAGGTTGTATTTGAAGTATTCCAGCACGGCCTTGAGCGGATCAAAATCAGGTGCGGTGGGATCAACATCCGGGTTAAAGCAGTTGCCCTGATAAATTTGATTTACCGGCAACCAGCTTTGTACAAACTTTTCTGGCTCGTTGCCGAAGATTTCCTGGCAATGGCCAGAGCAGAAGACATATTTCTCATCTTTGTACACGGTTTCACGGTGAGAAATTTTGGTCGGATCGCCCGGCTCGGTAAAGCATAGTGGAATCTGGCAGGTGGTGCACAAGGTTGGCAGGGTGCTTTGGTAAACCCGCTCGCCACGCGCATGCTTGTCGCGTAAAAACTCCAGGCGGGGCCGATAGTATTTATCGAAGCTGTCAGGATATTTCGTTGATAACCAGTCGAGCTCTTCGTCCGTGGGTGACCAGGTATGGAAAGCCGCCGCACCGCCGTATTCATAGAAAAGCAGCCAGACTTGATGGGAAATATGGTCTTTCGCTTCGCAAGCATCTGCCCAGCCCTTGGGTGGCCGAATGCCATAACGGGCCAGGTCGCGGAATAGGGCACCGCCATTTTCTTCGGCATAAATTTCCCAAGCTTCCTTCCAGCTCATGACGCGTTTGGGCAGCATGTAATCCATCATCATACCGACTAGCGAGAGCACTTTTTGGCCACGCCAGAACCATTTGTCAATCCAGCCCTGCACAATAGGCACATTGGCCGGGTCTTGCTCCAGCAAAAACTTGATGGCCTCAATGCCGAGTGTCATGTGACGGGATTCATCCGACTGAGCTGAAAAACCAAACGTGACCGTACTCATGTCGCCGTTATAGGCAGCACCGGACATGAACGGCACAAACAGCAGATTTGTCAGGACATATTCAAACGAGAAGCTGATGGCGATCAGAAACTCGAATGGACCGGCAGTCAGCGCATCTTCGCCAAACGATTTGGGAACCGACAGATACCACACGCGATCCCACATATGGCGCTGGCTGTGGAATCCGTTGTAATACTTGTTATAGTTTGAAATTGAATGTGCCTGAGTTTGGTAATGGCGCAATTCATCGACGGCTTGCATTTGGCAAGCCACACGAGACGCTTCGCCACGGAAATGTCGGCCGGCGCGCGCGAATCCTTGCACTACATAGTTTTCCAGCGGGCTCACGCCTTGCCAGAACAGCTTGATGGCACTGAGATAACGCGCATCGGTAATGTTGAGGTGGCCATTATTTTGTGCAAAGGCTTCAATCACCGCATACAGTTTGCGATCTTTTTCGCCTTGGTATTTCCAGTAGGCATCCATGGTTAGCCGGAAAGGATCTACCCACTTGTCCCAATCGTGAATCTTGATTCCTTCGTATTTGTCATAAGGAAAAACAGCATCAGCCGATTGATACGTTGGCTCCCAGCCCAGCCCGCGTGTCATGTGTGCGTAGCGCTCTTTGATGCCCAGCTTTTTCTTGGTGGCTTTCATGTCCATCATGCTTCTCCTAAATTAGTTTGCCCATGCAACGGTTAAGTAGTCATCATCTTCATCGATGTGCCCGCTAATCGAAATCAGATTGACATGCAGCTGCTGAATGTTGAAGGGTTGCCCGGTTAACTCTTCTACCGTGGCACGGTTAAGGGTGAGCTTCCCTTCGGCTTCGACGCGCACCATGGCAGGGGATTCCTGTGCTACGGCATCGGGGTTGTCTTGCAAGAGCGCTTCTACGATGGGTCGCGCTTCTTCATTGGCCTGCACAATAATAAAAACCTTAGACATTTGAATGACTCCGTTTAAGCCGCGATGCCGAGCTTCTTGGCGCGCGCATTGAATTGTTCAACCACTTCATTCAGCATGGTTTCCTGGGTTTTGCCAAACGCCATGGCCGCGATCGGCGTGAGTGCGGCCACTGCGCGATCACGCCAGGCGTTTGTCCATTGACTGATTAGCGCCTTGTTTTGTTCCGATTCAGCGACCGCTACTTTGAGCACGCCATCAACCCATTTGCTGCTTTGGCCAAACCACATGGGCATAAATGAGGTCAGCATGGCCACGGCACTCCCGCCGCGCGAGGTGAGCGTGTCATCCACAAAGCGGTCATAGATGAGCGGATAGAGCAAGCCATCAAATACGAAATTTTGCACCACAAATATTTCCATGAAGTCGCGGACAACGAACGAGTCTTCGATCATGTGACGTAACGGTTGCCATGCTGGCCCCGTCATCCACTGGGCTTTAGTGGCGTCCAGCACTTCGGGTTCATCCAGCAGCAGACCGAGGCGCGTGAGGTACTGCGCGATGCCCAGGTTATCCATGGCTTGCATGATGGCTGGAGAAATAAGAACTTCAGAAAAAGCACGCGAGCAGAACTCGTTGTTGTTCATGTTGGCGCCCCAGGCCGCATGACGTAACGGCAGCAGAACTTCTAGCGCGAGTTTTTTAACATCGTCAGGCAAGCTCAAGTGCAGGCAGCGCGATTCGACAAAATCAAAATTGGCCTCTTGGGTTTCTTGCTCTTTGGCACGTTGAATCGTCCAGGAGGCGTAGTAAAGCTGGCGAGGGTCTTTTAAGTCATACCATTCGCGCATCTGAACAGCACTGCGTCGCGGATCGAATAATTCAAACTCGGGCTCCCAGGTGGGGCGGTAATGCATGTTGGTTGTTGACTGCACACCCAGGGTGGCTTCCTGATAACGGGATGCGGGTTTATCGCCACCGATGAGTTCGGCCACATTGGTAAATGTATTGCGCAACGGCTTGATTTCTACTGCCTTGATTTCTACCGACATATTGCCCTCCTTAAAAAATCTGAATCATTGGTTGTGAGATGTGGTTACAGCGTCTTATTGATCAAAGGTATCGGGAACCTTGATGCCTTTAGCGACATTTCGTAGCGTCCAGTCAAATGCGGTTTCGCTTTTTTGTTCACCTTCAGGAAGAAACTCTACGCTGTTCTCGGCACAAAAAATCTCAAAATCTTTTTCTTTTAGCATGAGTTCAGCAAAGTATTCCGCATGCCCAATGGCGAATTGAAACTCGATAAAGCCATCCGCTCGCCGCTGAATAATGCGTACATAGCGCTTGGCGATATCGGGATTTTCCGAACGGCTCATCATTCCTCCATGGATATGGTTGTCATTGTGTTTGCAATGAGTTAAGCAGGTTATGTGCCATCTTTTATTGCTGCAGTGCGCAATGCCTAGTTTGTCGTATTAAAGGATTTTAAAAATTAAATATTGCGTCGCAATATTTAATTTTTCAAAAAACATTAGCAATAGTTAATTATTGATATAAATTATTAACATTAATTTTATGAATGGTTTACTTATGCGTCGCGATTCTCAGCCAAAGGTTTTTAGCAATTCTAAAAATAGTCAGCTACCTGGTTTCGATGATTTGATCGCACGGCTGCATCTTGCGCCTGAATCCGGCCAGATATGGCTTGATGGCAAGCGTATGTTTATGCTGCATCTATCAGCATTTGGTGCATTACGGCGCGAGCTCATTGAAAGTCTGGGTATTGATCGGGCGCGTGGATTGCTCACGCGCATGGGTTATCTGGCCGGGAGTAAAGACGCAGAGCTGGTGAATAGCGTGCGCAAAGACAGTAGCGTTTATGACGCATTCTCGATTGGACCCCAGTTGCATGCCTTGGAGGGCGTGGTCAGAGTAGAGCCGGTGATCGTTGAGGTTGATGTGGCTCGTGGCCGATTTTATACAGAGTTTTTGTGGTGGGGCTCAATCGAGGATGAGGCGCATAGGGCAGATTATGGCATAGCGGCCGATCCGGTTTGCTGGATGCAGATAGGCTATGCCTCAGGCTATAGCAGTGCATTTTTTGGCCGACGTGTGGTTTACCGAGAAGTGGAATGTGGTGCGATGGGTCATGAAGCTTGCCGCATTATTGGCAAACCGGTAGATGACTGGCCGGATGTGCAAGAGGATTTACGTTATTTCGATGCGCAACCGTTTGCGAATCGAAAAATCATCAGCCTGGGTGGCCAAGGTGCGGCTGTTTCCGGAAATGTCGAGCAAGTGTCTGCAGTAGCAAATGCAAACAAGTCGCGTTTTAAGGGGCGTCAGCTTATTGGTATTTCCGCCGCTTTCAATAGCGTGTGCCACATGATCGAGCGGGTGGCAGATACGACGGCACCAGTTCTGCTGCTTGGCGAGACGGGCGTAGGTAAAGAGATTTTTGCGCAAACGCTACACGCTGTGAGCCCCCGCGCAGAAAAGCCTTTTGTTGCGATCAACTGTGCGGCGATTCCCGAGTCACTGATCGAGACTGATTTGTTCGGGGTGGAGAAGGGGGCTTTTACCGGTGCTACCATTTCGCGACCGGGACGCTTTGAGTTAGCAGATACCGGATCCTTGTTTCTCGACGAGATCGGCTGTTTAAGTCTGGCTGCACAAGGCAAACTGTTGCGTGTATTGCAAGAAGGCGAGGTAGAGCGCGTTGGCGGCACAAAGTCGCGCCATCTGGATGTGCGCATCATGGCGGCAACCAACATTGATCTTGAACTGGCCGTTGCCAAAGGCAGCTTTCGGCAAGATTTAATGTTCCGCCTGAATATTTTTCCGATTGCGATTCCTCCATTGCGCGAGCGTCGGGAAGATATTCCTATTCTGGCGGATTATTTTTTGCGACGTTATTGCGAAATCCATAAACGGCATCGCACGGGATTCACTGAGCGGGCACTCGATGCACTGCTTTCCTATGACTGGCCGGGAAATGTACGCGAGGTGGAAAATATTGTGGAACGCGCCATTATTCTCTCTGCTGAAGGGGGTGCCATGGATATTGGACACCTTCCCGCTGCAGTTGCTGCCGGGGTGGGTTTGCCACGACCCGGGCTACCAATGACGAGAGTGGCACCGCAGCCTATTTTTGCCAGTTTAACGCCGGGCGTTATTAATGATCAGCCCATATCCGACATGAGTGCTGTAAATCATGAAGGGGCATCGAATTCCATCACGGCGTCTTCACTACAAGCGGCGATAGAGCATCATCGTGGCAACCTGTCTGCCGTGGCCAGAGCCTTGGGCGTTACCCGTCCGCGCGTGGCATATCAGGCAAAGAAGCTTGGGTTGGAGTCGCAGTTGCGGCGCAGAACATAAAACAATGGATTCGCATAACCACGGCGGCCAGTTTTCTCCGCTGATACCCGTGCTACAGCATTTGTCCACCGTATCACCAGCGCCGACTTTTTGTGGGATCAATCAATTACTCAGGTTGTAAACGCACGATGGCGCGACAAATATCGTCGCGCCATCGTGTCTGCTGATTAAATCAATCAGAGAATGAAGCCTTACTTTTTACCAAACAGGCCGACGTCGGTCGGGTTGATGAGATCAGGGGCTGTCCAGCCATTGAGGTCATACTCATTCAGGCAGGTATCGACAAATCCCTTGAGCTGATCTATTTGGCCCATCGCAGTAGCGTAGCCGAGTGTCTGTATCCGGTTATCTTCGTGATTGCCTGCGTAATTGCGTTCATACAGCTCATGTCGGCTGCCAAACTCGGTGCCAATGGCATCCCAGAGCAACTTGAGAATCTTTACTCGGCTCTCTGCCGTAATCCCATTGGATCCACGTACAAAGCGATCAAGATAAGGCCTGGTATCCGGGTTGAGAAAATCAGCGGCATGCGATGGTAAGTAGACGAGGGCAGCACCGAGGTCTTTTTCGATCAGATCCTTGATCATGGGATAGGCCATGGGTGCGAACACGCGATAAGCGCTGGCGGCTTCGTTATTGACCTGGACAGAATCCTTGCCCCAGGGCGTCGGATTGCGCGCCATGGCTTCCGAGAGACTCCAGAACAAGTTGCGCCAGGCCAGCACTTCGCCGATACGTCCCTGCACGCCACGAAATTCGTTGGCACCGGTTGTTTCGGTGGCTTTGATAAACAAGCCGGTGATGAAATCAAGCTTGACTGCCAGCCGCGTGCAGCCATGAAACAAGGCGCGCGACATGAAGCCTGAACCAAAAATGAAGTTATTCACGATATTGATATCGCGATAGGCAAAGACATTTTCCCAAGGCACTAAAACCTTGTCGAGCACGAGGACGGAGTCGTTTTCGTCCATGCGGCTGGAGAGCGGGTAGTCAAAGGGTGAGCCCATGACGGCGGCGGCATATTCGTATGACGTGCGGCAGATAATCTTCAGGCCAGGCGAATTCATGGGCAGGGTGAAAATCAAAGCAAAACGAGGATCTTTGACAGGAACACCGTATAAACCGACAAAATTCTGATGGGTTAGCGCCGAATTGGTAGCAACAACTTTGGCACCGGAAACGATAATGCCGGCATCGGTTTCGCGCTCCACATGCACGCAGATGTCTTCTATTTCAGATGAGCCCTTGTTGCGATCAATCGGCGGGTTAACAATGGCATGGTTCCAGTAGAGCAGGCTCTCCTGGGTTTTCTTGTGCCA
>DATCQI010000198.1:0-3089 GCA_036569545.1 Rugosibacter sp.
CCATGGACAGCATCCTGCAGACGCTGGTCAATCTGCGGTGATAGATAAAAAGTCGGCGCTGGTGATACGGCGAGTACTTTGAAAGAGAGACCATGGATCGACTGATTTACACCGCAATGACCGGTGCCAGCCAGACCTTAAACCGTCAGGCGGCAGTAGCGAACAATCTGGCCAATGTATCAACTACCGGTTATCGCGCCGAGGAACATCGCTTGCGTGCAGTACAAGTGCAATCGAATGCAATGCCCCCCGGTTTATCGACACGCGCCTTTGCTGTGGATGCGAGTACACATACTGATTTCACGCCGGGGCCGCAAATCTATACGGGCCGCGCGTTCGATATGGCAGTGCAGGGGAGCGGCTGGATTGCTGTACAAGCCCCCGATGGCAGTGAGGCCTATACGCGTAGCGGAAATTTTGAGCTGAATGTTAATGGCATTTTGCAAACCCGTGGCGGTTTGCCGGTGCAAGGGGATGGCGGGCCGATTTCTATTCCACCGGAAGTCAAAGTCAGTGTTGGCGTTGATGGCACGGTGTCGACTATTCCGGAATCGGGGGCGAAAAATACAGTCAATAATATTGGTCGCATCAAGCTGGTCAACCCGCCGGAAGGTGATCTGGTGCGTGGCGAGGATGGCTTGTTTCGCATGAAAGACCGCAGTGCTGCTCCAGTCGATGAACAGACAAAAATTGCCTCGGGTTATATCGAAGGCAGCAACGTCAATGCCGCTGAGCAAATGGTTAACATGATTTCGCTGGCACGCCAATTTGAAATGCAGATGAAGATGCTATCGACAGCGGATGCCAACGATCGCGCCGCTACCCAGATTCTTTCCTCAAAGTAATTAACTGAAAAGGCCAACGCCATGATTCGTTCCCTCTGGATTGCCAAGACAGGCCTCGATGCCCAGCAGACTAATCTTGATGTCATTTCCAATAATCTGGCGAACGTCAGCACGAATGGCTTTAAGCGTGCGCGTGCCGTGTTTGAGGATTTGCTCTACCAGACGATGCGTCAGCCTGGCGCGCAATCGTCGCAACAGACCCAGATTCCTTCTGGGTTAATGCTCGGCACGGGTGTGCGGCCGATTTCAACCGAGCGCATTTTCGCCCAGGGCAGCCTGCAGAAAACTGATGCTCCGCTCGACATCGCGATTAACGGCAATGGATTTTTCCAGATTCAAATGCCGGATGGCACGCTTGCCTACACGCGTGATGGTTCTTTGCAGCTCGATAGTACCGGCCAGATCGTTACTTCCAGCGGTTATCCATTGTCGCCGGCAATTACCATTCCGAGCACAGCGACCAGTATCTCGATCAGTCGCGATGGTATTGTTTCGTTTACCGAACAAGGCGTGACAACGCCCACCCAGATTGGCACGATCCAGCTCGCGGGGTTTGTCAATAATGGGGGCTTGCAAAGCATGGGTGAAAATCTGTTTGTTGAAACGGCATCGTCGGGCACGCCAACGCCTAATACCCCGGGGACCAATGGTGTTGGTTTACTCAATCAAGGATATGTGGAGACATCAAACGTCAATGTGGCAGAAGAACTGGTTACCATGATTCAGACTCAGCGAGCCTATGAGCTTAATTCCAAAGTCGTAAGCACTTCAGACGCCATGCTGGCGAGGCTAACGCAGCTGTAATTAGTCATGAAAGAATCACATCATGAGTAAATTATTTTTCTGCTTCTTGCAGGTAATATTTTTATCGGGTTGCGTGACGATGACTCCGCCGACGGCTATCCATCAGCCCATGACGGCGCGGCCTGAACCACGGCCCACTCTTGCTCCCAGCAACGGGGCGATTTTTAATGTAGCTTCTGCGCGGCCCTTGTTTGAAGATCGGCGTGCCCGTTTTGTGGGCGACACACTGATTATCAATATTCAGGAAAAAGTTCAGGCTTCAAAGAAGTCGGAAAACAAGACAACGCGTAGCCAGAAGGTTGACGTTACCGTACCGACCATCATCGGCCTGCCGTTCAAAGGGGCTCAAGGCACCGCACTGGCTGCCAGCGACACCAATAATTTTAACGGCAAGGGCGAGAATACCTCCTCCAACGATTTCACCGGTGCACTGGCTGTTACGGTGATCGAGGTTTATCCCAATGGCAATTTACTGGTATCGGGTGAAAAGCAAATCGGGTTGAAAGAGGGTGAAGAGTTTATCCGCTTCTCTGGCGTGGTGAACCCCAATACCATCACTGGTGCCAATACTGTAGTGTCTACCCAGGTGGCGGATGCGCGCATCGAATACAAGGCGAATGGCTTTCTCGATTCGGCTCAGGTCATGGGCTGGCTGGGGCGCTTCTTCCTTTCCTTCATGCCATTTTAGGATATCGTCATGGCACGCATAAAATCAGGTTTTCTGTTTATTTTTCTGGCTGGTTTGTTGGCAATGAATACGGCGTCTGCCGAGCGGCTCAAAGACATGGCGACGGTCGCTGGCGTGCGTAACAATCAGCTGGTGGGCTATGGCATTGTGGTGGGCCTGGATGGCAGTGGCGACCAGACGACGCAGACACCCTTTACCGTGCAGAGCATGATCAATATGCTCTCGGCGATGGGTGTTAATCTTCCACCAGGATTGTCGCTGCAATTAAAAAATGTGGCGGCGGTGATGGTTACTGCTAATTTGCCGCCTTTTGCTCGTGCCGGACAGGAAATTGATATCACCGTGTCATCGATCGGCAATGCAAAAAGCCTGAAAGGAGGTACGCTGATTCTTACTCCGATGAAAGGGGCGGATGGCCAGGTATATGCCATGGCGCAAGGGAATGTGGTGGTAGTAGGTGCAGGCGCTTCGGGGGCGGGATCCAAGACCACCATAAACCAGCTATCGGTAGGCCGCATCGCAGCAGGAGCAACAGTTGAGCGTGAAGTCCCCATGTTACTGGGGCAGGGGGAGTTTGTCTTTTTTGATATGAATACGGCAGATTTTGGTACCACCCGATTGATGGTAGAAGCCATCAACCGAGTGACTCCAGGCGTGGCTACTGCAGTGGACGGACGCCAGATTCGGGTACGTGCGCCGATGAGTACGGATGAGCGCGTCAGCTTCATCGGTCGTCTCGAGAACATCGAAGT